>JAQXDJ010000405.1 GCA_029251425.1 Vicingaceae bacterium | reverse complement strand
TTTAGAACGATTCTAAATAAGTATTTTTTAGGTTAATTTATTTTAAAAGATTTAGTAAAAACAAGCTATTCTTTTACATTTGTTGGTAATTGCATTAACGCATATTTATAATAATTCATAAAGTAATTGTAACTTATTTAGTATGAACAAGATAATCAATATAGCAAAAACAAGTTCACTTTTAAAGGTGTCTTTATTTTGTATCTCTTTTCTGTTCTTTCAATTTGATTCATATTCTCAGGATACAGAAAAAGGAAAAAAATTATTTAAAGCAAATTGTGCTGCTTGTCATAGTGTTGGTGCAAAAACTGTTGTTGGTCCTGGTTTGCAGGGTGTAGGAGAAAAGTATGATAGAGATTGGATTGGTAAATGGGTTAAGAATTCTGGGGAGTTAATTGCTTCTGGGGATGCAGATGCGAAAGCAATATTTGAAGAGTTTAATAAGTCTATAATGCCTCCACAGGCTGTTAATGATGAAGATATTGATGCGATTTTAGCATATATTGCTAATCCTGGAACAAAGAAGTCTGAGGCTCCTGCTAATTCCCAAGTAGCTTCTGGTGAGCCAGTAGAGGATAATTCTATAATGATGTTCTTGTTTTTGGGTGTTATTGCTTTGTTGTTGATTTTGATTATCACATTAAACAGAACCGGGGTTTTTGTGAAAGATATTATTGCTAAAGATGCTGGAGAGACCTATGAAGGACCAAGAACTTTAGGTGGTAATTTAAGCAAGTTGATAAGTGATAACAAAGGTGTTGTTGCAGCTATAGTAATTGTGTTGTTTTTTGGGACTTTAGTTAATTTAATGGATGGAGCATTTACAATTGGTGTTCACCAGGATTACAAGCCAGAACAACCAATTAAATTTTCTCATAAAGTACACGCTGGAGATAATAAGATTGATTGTAATTATTGTCACTCTAGTGCGCGTCATAGTAAAACTTCAGGTATTCCTTCGTTAAATGTTTGTATGAACTGTCATAAGTATGTTGATGGTGGGGATGATAAATTTATGTATAATGGCGAAGAGTACCCGATGAAAGATGAGATTAAGAAAATTTATGAGCATTTAGATTATGATCCTGCGACAACTAAGTATGGAGATAACCCAACTCCTGTAAAATGGATTAAGGTGCATAATTTGCCTGATCATGTTTTCTTTAGTCATGCGCAGCACGTTACGGCTGGTAAGCAGAAGTGTCAAACTTGTCACGGACCAGTTGAGGAAATGGATGTTGTAAAACAAGACGCTCCTTTAACAATGAAATGGTGTATTGAGTGTCATAAAGAAACATCTGTTGCAACTGAAGGTAACGGTTATTATGATGATATGCATACAAGAATGACTCCTGAATTTAAAGAGAAAGTATTAGGTGATGGAACATTGACAGTTGATGAGATTGGTGGATGGGAATGTGCAAAATGTCATTATTAATATTATAATTTAGAATTTAATAAGCTTTAAGATAATATGGCTAATTCAAAAAAATACTGGAAAGGTTTAGAACAATTAGAAGAAACTGCAGAGTTTCAAGAAATGAGTACTAAAGAATTCTCAGAACAATTACCTGTTGAGGAATTTTTAGGAGACGAAGATTCATTAGGAGATGCGGGGACTACAAGAAGAGACTTTTTAAAATATTTAGGATTTGGAGTGGCTGCTGCATCATTAGCAGCGTGTGAAACGCCTGTTACTAAGGCAATACCTTATTTAAATAAGCCTGAAGAAATTACTCCAGGTGTAGCTAACTATTATGCTTCAACATTTTATGATGGACATGATTATGCTGCTATTTTAGTAAAGACTAGAGAGGGGAGACCAATTTTTATTTCTGGTAATACTGAATCTTCATTAACTAAAGGTGCTATTAATGCACGTATTAATTCATCAGTTCTTTCTTTATATGACGGTAATCGTTTAAAAGCTCCTATGATAAGTGGTGAAGAGGCTTCTTGGGCATCTATTGATAATAGATTAGGAAAAGAATTAAAAGCTGCAAAGAATGTTAGGGTTTTAACAAATTCACTAATTAGCCCTTCTGCTAAAAAACTAATTAACGATTTTGCAAATGTAGTTGCTGAAGGGGAAGAGGTTACTACTGCTTCAAATGTTGTTAGTTATGATGCAGTTTCTTACTCAGGAATTTTAGAAGCAAATAAAGAATCTTTTAATAAGTCAGTTGTTCCAGCTTATAATTTTGATAAAGCTAAAACAATTGTTAGTGTTGGTGCTGACTTTATGGGTAACTGGTTAGATACACAAATGTATATAACTGATTACGCTGAAGCTCGTAAGCCAGAAAATGATTGGATGTCTAAGCATTTTCAGTTTGAGGCAAGTATGTCATTAACTGGAACTAATGCAGATGTAAGAACTCCAGTTAAGCCTTCAGAATATGGAGCTATTTTAACAGGTCTTTTAAAAGCTGTTGGCGGAAACGTTAGCGCTGTAAAAACAAAATATGATCATCAAATTGCAGATGCTGCTAAAGCATTAAAAGCTTCAAAAGGAGCTTCAATTGTAGTTTGTGGTTCAAACGATAAAAATGTTCAAGTAATTGTAAATGCTATTAATAACCAATTAGGTAATTACGGTACTACAATTGATTTAGAAAATCATTCAAATACAAAGCAAGGTAGCGATGCTGCTGTTATGTCTTTAATTAAAGATATGAATGCTGGTAAAGTTGATGCTTTATTAATAAACGGAGTTGATCCTATATTTACAATGGGAGATGCTTTCAAGAAAGCATTAGCTAAAGTAAAAACTACGGTTTGTTTTGCTACAAAAATGAATGAAACTGCTGAAGCATGTAAATATGTTGCAGCTACAAATCACCAATTAGAATCTTGGAGTGATGCAGAACCTGTAAAAGGGCATTACTCTTTAGGTCAACCAACAATATCTCCTTTATTTGATACCAGACAAGCTGAAGATTGTTTCTTAAAGTGGTCTGGTAGCGACAAATCATTTAACGATGTAATAAAAGATACTTGGGAAACTAATGTGTATCCAACTTCTGGAGCATTAATGTTTACTAACTTTTGGAATAAAGTATTGCATGATGGTGTATTTGATGCTCCTTCTGTAGCTTCTTCAGAAGCAATGCCTTTTACTGGAAATGTAAGTGGAGCTGCTGCTGCAATAGCAAAAGTTAAAGGTGGAGCTTTAGAAATTGAATTAAACCAAAATATGTCAGTTGGTGCTGGTTCTGGTGCTGATAACCCATGGTTACAGGAAATGCCTGATCCAATGACAAAAATTACTTGGGAAAACTATGTAACTATGAATCCTGCAGAAATGAAGGAGAAAGGTTACAACACTCAATTTGGTCAGCGTGAAGCAATGAATGTTGTTAACGTTACTGTAGGTAAAAATACAGTAGAATTTTTACCAGTTGTTCCTCAACCAGGACAAGCAAGAGGTACTGTTGGATTAGCATTAGGTTACGGTAAGAGAGTTGGAAAACAAGAAGAAATTTCTGGAAGAAATGCTTATCCGCTAGTTCAAGCTACAAAAAATGGAGTCTCTTATTATGGAGATGTAACATTAACTGATGTTGATACTTCTGATTATTATGTTGCTTGTACGCAAGTGCATCAAACAATAATGGGGCGTGATTCTATTATTAGAGAAACTACTTTAGATGTTTATAAAGAAGGAAATAAAGACGATTTTAATCCTTCACATACATTAATTGACCATAAAGATGGTGAATCTGTTAATGTATTAACAAAAGAATTTAATATCTGGGGGAAAGATCAACCAGTTGAAAATATTGGTCATAGATGGGGAATGTCCATCGATTTAAACTCGTGTACTGGATGTAGTGCTTGTATTACTTCATGTAATTCAGAAAACAACATTGCAGTTATTGGTAAAGACGAAGTAAGAAGAGCTAGAAGTATGCACTGGATGCGTATTGATAGATACTATGCTAGTGAATATCAAGATGCAGGAGATATTGCAGGAACACTTGCAAAAACAAAAGAAGCAGAAGATGTTGGAACTACATTTGGTTACCAGCACATGGAAGACCCAGCAGATAATCCTTTAGTTGTTCATCAACCGATGATGTGTCAACACTGTAATCACGCAGGATGTGAAACAGTTTGTCCTGTTGCTGCTACAATTCATAGTAATGAAGGGTTAAATATGATGGCTTATAACCGTTGTATTGGAACTAGATATTGTGCAAATAACTGTGCATATAAAGTAAGAAGATTTAACTGGTATAATTATATCGCTTATAAGAAATTTACTGACTTTAACCCATCACAAGATGATTTAGGAAGAATGGTATTGAATCCTGATGTTGTTGTTCGTTCAAGAGGGGTTATGGAAAAATGTAGTATGTGTGTTCAACGTATTCAAGAAGGTAAATTGGATGCTAAGAAAGCTGGAGCTAAGGTTGTAGATGGAGCTATTCAAACAGCTTGTTCTACTGCTTGTCCTACAAACGCTATTACATTTGGAGATTTAAATGATACTTCAAGTAAAGTTAGAGCGGGGATGGAAAGTGATAGATCATACAGAGTAATTGAAGAAAAAGGGCAAGAGCCTAACATATATTATCAAACGAAAGTTAGAAACTTAGCAAGTAGTAAAGTAACAAGAAGTCACGGTCACGCGTAAGTATTTTTTGAAATTTTAAACTTGAACACTAAATAATAATATAATGCATAAAGAAGCAGCAATAAGAGAACCACTGATATTAGGAGACGATGTTACTTATAGCAAGATAACAGAGGATGTTCTTCATGCCATTGAGCATGAGCCTACAAAACTGTGGAAAGTTTTAATGACTATCGCAACAATTACCGCTATTTGGGGTGTTGGTTGTATTTTGTATTTATTGGGGACAGGTATTGGTACTTGGGGTCTTAATAACACAATGGGATGGGCATGGGATATTACCAACTTTGTATGGTGGGTAGGAATTGGACATGCAGGAACACTTATTTCTGCGGTACTTTTACTTTTTCGTCAAAAATGGAGAATGGCAATTAACAGACCTGCAGAGGCAATGACCATTTTTGCTGTATTTATGGCTGGTACTTTCCCTTTAGTTCATATGGGTAGAGTTTGGATGGCTTACTGGGTTTTTCCATTACCAAATCAATTTGGTTCTTTATGGGTAAACTTTAACTCTCCATTATTATGGGATGTATTTGCAATTAGTACATACATGTCAGTTTCTTTAGTATTCTGGTATATCGGTTTAATTCCTGATTTTGCAACAGTAAGAGATAGAGCTTCAAGACCTGTACAGAAATTGATGTATAGCTTAATGAGTTTTGGATGGACTGGAAATGCAAAAGCATGGCAACGTTTTGAAGAAGTATCTTTAGTTTTAGCTGGTTTAGCTACACCATTAGTATTCTCTGTACACTCTATTGTATCTATGGATTTTGCTACTTCAGTTGTTCCAGGATGGCACA
>JAQXDJ010000404.1 GCA_029251425.1 Vicingaceae bacterium | reverse complement strand
ACTTCAATTACATAACTAGAATAGAATGGGTGATGTGTGTAAGATGTTAGAGAAACATAATCACTCATATCCAATCCTAAATGTTTAGCATAAGATTTAGGAGTATATTCTTTACCATCTTCTTCAAATTTAAAATCTTCTGTGTTTTCTGGAATATCTCCTAAATAAGCATCAACAACTCCCATATAAGCTTTTTTCCAGCTTGGGGTTAATTTTTTACCTTGAGGTTTTTTAGCCAATACTTTAACCATTGAAGATAACATTTGGTTCATTTCACTATGGTTGTGAGCATCTTCACCGTATTCTAAACCTTTATAAGCACTTGCAGGAACAACTCCAAACCGTTCTATTACCCATGGAATATCGTGAAATGCTCCACCAGCTCCAAAATTAAAGTTACCATACATTCTTAAATAGTTTTCAGCTTTACCTAAGTAGGCGTTTCTAACAATGTACATTGGAGCTAATTCTACTTTCTTTCCTCCAGTTCTCATTATTTCCGATTCGAAAAAAGAAAGTGAAGAAAAACTCCAGCAAGTACCAGTTCTGTTTTGATTTTTAACGCCAGTTGCATCATTGTCTGCAATTACTTCAAAAAAGTAATGTCCTCCAATTTTATTTTTAAGAGTATCATCTACTGCACTTTCTTTTGGCAGGTTAACTTTTGCGATATCTTTGTTTTGAGCAAAAAAAGTACTTGCAGTTAATAGAATGGATAGTGTTAATGTTATATTTTTCATAAGATGTTTTTTTGATGTAAGTGTTATAGTGCTTTTTTCCAGCACCTTTTTCTTTTATGTTGAATGTGTTCGTAGTTTTTCCAGTTTTGAATTACTTTTTGGTTCGTTTCAAAAATACCAGTAGTTTCCATTTCTGTAACTCCATATTTTTCCATTACTTCGTGTAACTCATAAAATAATACAGCAGTAACGCCTTTTGCTTGATATTTTGGTAAGATACCTGTCAACATCAAATCAATTACTTTAGGACTTTTTAATGCTTTTTTAAGATGGTACCAACCAAATGGGAATAGACTTCCGTTAGCTTTTTGTAGTGCTTCCGATAGGGATGGTAATCCAACTATAAATGCAATAAGGTTTTCATCTTTGTCAAATACTAATTTTACAAATTCAGGATTTAATAACATTAAATATCTGTCCACATAGTATTTAATCATTTCTTCATCTAAATGAACAACACTGTATAAATCTTTAAATGCTTCATTAAGTATTTCAAATAACTCTGGTCCGTATGCCTGTAATTCAGAAGAACTGGTGAAACTTTTTACAGATAATTCACTTCTCTTTTTTACGATTTGAGCTCCTCGTTTAGCTTTTTCGGGCATTCCTTCTAAGAAAAGTCTGAACTCAACCCAATCAATTTCTTTTTCAAAGCCTAAATCTTCTAGGTGCTTTTTGTAATAAGCGTGATGATATTCTGAAGCAACAGAGGGTAGGTGGTCAAATCCTTCAACTAGCATACCTTGGTGATCAAGGTTGGTAAATCCAAGAGGACCTTGAATTTCTGTCATTCCTTGATCTTTCAGCCATTTTTCTGCAGTAGCAAATAGTGCTTTTGTAACTTCATTATCGTCAATAAACTCTGTTCTTGTAAAACGTCCAACTTTAGAGTTGGTTTTTTCGTTATACATTTTATTGATGATCCCGCCAATTCTACCGACACATTTACCATCTTTATAAGCGTTCCAGAATTTGGCAGTACAAAATCGGTAAGCAGGATTGTGTTCTGCTTGTAATGCTTTTATTTCATCCTTTTTGAGTGGTGGAACCCAAAATTTATTGTTTTTATAAAT
>JAQXDJ010000396.1 GCA_029251425.1 Vicingaceae bacterium | reverse complement strand
AATGCTGTTGCTGATTTTCCTGCAATTGTAAAAAGAAGTAGAGATGTAGCTGAAGGAATGAGTAATGGAATTACGTTCTTAATGAAAAAGAACAAAATTGATGTTATAAAAGGGACAGCTAAAGTTAAAGCTGGTAAAAAAGTTGATGTTACTGATGACAAAGGAAAAGTAACTGAATATGGAGCAACAAATATTGTAATTGCTACTGGAGCAAGATCAAGAGAGTTGCCATTTTTACCACAGGATGGTAAAAAAATAATAGGATACAGAGAAGCGCTAACGTTACCAAAATTACCTAAGAAAATGGTGGTTGTTGGTTCCGGAGCTATTGGAGTTGAGTTTGCTTATTTCTATAATGCAATGGGTGTTGAGGTAACTATTGTTGAATTTATGGATAACATTGTTCCGATTGAAGATGTTGATGTGTCTAAGCAATTAGGTCGTTCTTTCAAAAAATCTGGAATTAATGTAATGACTAAGTCATCAGTTAAGAGTGTAGATACTTCTGGAACTGGTTGTAAAGTTTTAATTGAAACTAAGAAAGGAGAAGAAACAATTGAATGTGATGTTGTACTTTCTGCAGTTGGAATTAAAAGAAATTTAGAAAATATTGGTTTAGAAGAAGTTGGAATTGCTACTGATAGTGATATTATAATTACAAATGATTTTTATCAAACGAACATTCCTGGTTACTATGCAATTGGAGATGTTGCAAAAGGACCAGCATTAGCTCACGTAGCTTCTGCAGAAGGAATTATTTGTGTTGAAAAAATGTCAGGAATGGATGTCGAGCCATTAGATTATGGAAACATTCCAGGGTGCACTTATGCTTCTCCAGAGGTTGCTTCTGTTGGTATGACTGAAGCTGCTGCAAAGGAAGCTGGATATGATGTTAAAGTTGGTAAGTTCCCTTTTTCAGCATCAGGTAAAGCAAGTGCAGCAGGGCATAAAGATGGATTTGTTAAATTAATTTTTGACGCAAAATATGGTGAGTTATTAGGTGGGCACATGATTGGTGCAAACGTAACTGAAATGATTGCAGAGATAGTTGCTATTAGAAAATTAGAAACTACTGGGCATGAATTAATTAAAACAGTTCACCCTCACCCAACAATGAGTGAGGCAATTATGGAGGCTGCTGCTGCTGCTTATGATGAAGTAATTCATATGTAACATTTATTGTCACCCTGAGAGTAGTCTAAGGGTTGAGTATTTTACTTATAAAATTAAAATCCTTCTTGAATCTCAAGAAGGATTTTTTTATTACTGCTTTTCTTAGCTTGGCAAGGAATCTATTTTTAGTATCTTTACTTTATGTGTGGAATTGTTGGAATTGTATCTTCAAAAGAGCAAGAGCTTAGTAAAATAACTGAGGCTACACAGGTATTGTCTAAAAGGGGACCTGATAATCAGAGTACTGAAAAGTTTGAGGACATCGCTCTAGGTCATGCTCGATTATCAATAATTGACACATCAAAAGGTGCAAATCAGCCTTTTATAGATTTTTCAGGAAGGTATGTAATTGTTTTTAATGGGGAAATCTATAATTACCTTGAATTAAAAGAAGAGTTGCTCGCTGATGGAGTTTCTTTCGTTACGAGTTCAGATACAGAAGTTTTACTTTATTTATTCATCAAATACAAAGAAAAGTGTTTAGAAAAACTAAATGGCTTTTTTGCCTTTGCAGTTTATGATAAACAGGATAAATCTCTTTTTATAGCAAGAGATAGAATGGGGATTAAACCCTTGCTTTATTATTTTGATGGAGAACAATTTGCTTTTGGATCGGAATTAAAGGCGATTTTAACATTTGATATTAAGAGAGGGATTGATAAAGTTAGCTTGTTTAATTACTTACAGTTCAATTATATTCCAACTCATAATTCAATAATAGAAGGAGTGAAGAAGCTAAAGCCAGGTCATTATATTTCGATTGAAAACATTGATAAGATGGGAGGTGCTGTAAATGAAGAAATGTATTATGAGATTCCATTAAATCAAGAATCATCACTTCAGACAAATGCAATGAATTATGATAAATCTCAAGAGATACTTCGTAATTTGTTAGACGATGCTGTTCAAAAAAGATTGGTTTCAGATGTTCCGGTTGGAACATTTTTAAGTGGAGGAGTTGACTCGTCAATTATTAGTTTGTTGGCAAAAAAACATAAACCTGATTTACAAACATTTTCTATAGGGTTTAAAGATGAACCATTTTTTGATGAAACAAAATATGCTAATGTTGTTGCGAAAAAAATAGGAGCACAACATCATGTTTTTTCATTAACGAATGATGATTTATATGAAGAATTAGATAATATATTAGATTATTTTGATGAACCTTTTGCCGATTCTTCTGCAATAGCTGTTTATTTATTGAGTAAACGAACAAAAGAGCATGTTACAGTTGCGCTTTCAGGTGATGGAGCTGATGAGATGTTTTCGGGTTATAATAAACATATGGCAGAGTTTAAAGCCCGTAACCCAGGTGTTAAAGAATCGTTAGTTAAAATGGGTTATCCATTATTCAGATCTTTGCCTAAATCGAGAAATTCGAAATTAACGAATATCAATAGGCAGCTTTATAAATTTAGTTTAGGTTCTAGATTAACAAATAAAGCACGTTATTGGAAATGGGCTTCAATTATTAATGAAGAGAGAGCTAACTATATGTTAAAGGAAGAATTAGTTTTTAATCCACAAAGATTAAGTGATACTGCTTTTGAGTATAAGAAACGAAAAGATGAGTTATTGAAAAATATTAGAAGAGAAGGGGATATTAATGATACTCTTTTAACGGATATGAAAATGGTTTTAACAAACGATATGTTAAGAAAGGTTGATGCTATGAGTATGGCGAATAGCTTGGAAGTTAGAACGCCATTTTTAGATCATCGTTTAGTTAATTTTGCCTTTTCATTACCAAAAGAGTTTAAGATTAATGTAAGCATGAAAAAGAAAATTCTTCAAGATGCGTTTAGATCAGAATTGCCTGAGGAAATTTATAAACGACCAAAGCATGGTTTTGAAGTCCCGCTTTTAAGTTGGTTCAGAAATGAGTTAAGAGATAAGATTGAAAATGATTTATTGTCAGATAGTTTTATTGAAGAGCAAGGCTTATTTAATGTTGCGGCCACGAGAGCATTAAAAAAACAATTATTTTCTAATAATCCGGAAGATGTTCAGGCAACCATTTGGGCGTTAATTGTGTTTAACACTTGGTGGAAAAAATATTTTAATTAAGGTTCTCTTTGAAAGAATTTAGGAGTGAGTGAAAAATAAAGATGAGTAAGCAAAAAATCAAAGTACTAAGAATAATCAATCGGTTTAATTTAGGTGGGCCAACATTTAATGCAGCTTATTTAACCAAATATTTAGAGCCAGAATTCGAAACATTGTTAGTCGGAGGTGTAAAGTATGAGGAGGAAGAGAGCTCAGAGTTTATTCTTGACAAGCTAGGAATTACGCCTATCATTATTCCAGAGATGAAACGTAGTATTAGTTTTAAGGACGATAAAATTGCGTATCAGAAAATAAAAAAAATAATAGAAGAATTTCAGCCAGATATTGTGCATACACACGCGTCAAAAGCTGGAACTTTAGGAAGGTTGGCAGCTTCAAAATGTAAAGTGCCAATTGTTATACATACTTTTCATGGACATGTATTTCACTCTTATTTTGGAAAGCTTAAAACATTGTTTTATAAGACAATAGAGAGGCGTTTGGCTAAAAAATCAACAAAGATTATTGCTATTAGCGAAATTCAAAAAAAGGAACTTTCTGAGGAGCATAAGATTTGTCATAAAGATAAATTTACAGTAATTCCTTTAGGCTTTGATTTGGATCGATTTCAGGAAAAAATAGAAGAAAAACGAAAATCATTTCGAGAAAAATATCAAATAAAAGATGATGAAATTGCTATTGGGATTATTGGTAGATTGGTGCCAATAAAAAATCACCAATTGTTTATCAATTCAATCAATGAGGTTAAACAAAAAACATCAAAAAAAATAAGAGCCTTTATAATTGGGGATGGTGAAGAAAAGGGGCAACTAATTGACTTGT
The DNA here is from genome assembly GCA_029251425.1 of Vicingaceae bacterium. Taxonomy (GTDB): domain Bacteria; phylum Bacteroidota; class Bacteroidia; order Flavobacteriales_E; family Vicingaceae. The sequence continues at coordinate 1,349 of JAQXDJ010000396.1, read as the reverse complement.
TAAAACGTATTGATTTGGATCATGTTGAATGGATGAAGGATCAGGCTCCTGCAACTGTTACTTTAACATCGTGGATTAAAGATGTTGATTGGGCAAATGCTGGATTAGATATTGTAGCGTTGACGTCATTGAATGAAGGAACTCCGGTTAGTTTAATTGAAGCTCAAGCTTCAAACAAGCCTGTTGTAACTACTAATGTTGGAGGGGTTGAAAATATTGTGTTAAAAGATGAAACAGCATTTATTACTGAATCAAATAATTTAGATGAGTTTACAATTGCTTTACTGAAATTGATTGAGGATGAAGTGTTGAGAGATGATATGAGTAAAAAAGGTTGGGAGTTTGTGAAAAAAAAATTCCATTATTCACGCTTAGCAAATGATATGAAAAACCTCTATTTTTCGTTGTTAAACAATAATTGAAAAAGTAGTTGAATTAACATAGATTTTAATAGATTTGTCTGGTTATAAAAAGAGAAAAAAAGAATGATTATAAATAATTTAAAAAAGTTAGGATTTTTTATTATGCTAGCTTCACTATTTGCTTGTAACTATAATTCCTCAAGGATGATGAGGACTGATAAAGGTTATGAATTTAGTGAACTACCTTCAGATACAATTTCAGAATATATTCTTTCTAAAAGTGATATTCTTGAATTTCAGTTATATACAAATAATGGAACATCAATTATTGATATTACAGCAATAACCGAAACGGATAAAAGAGCTACGGTACTTAGAAGTGGAGAGACTTATTTAATTGAGCCAGATGGATTTGTAAAACTACCAATTCTTGAGAGGGTTAAGCTGGAAGGAATGACCATTAGAGAGTCTGAGACACTTTTAGAAAAAAAGTATGCTAAGTATTATATTAATTCGTTTGTTAAGTTAAAAGTTAAAAACAGACGTATAGTTGTTTTTCCTGGAGGAGATGGGAAAGCTCAAGTCATTCCTTTGGAAAATGAAAATACAACAATGCTGGAAGCTTTAGGGCAAGTTGGAGGATTACAAAATACAGCTAAAGCATATCATATAAAATTGATAAGAGGAGATTTGAAGGATCCGGAGGTTTATTTATTTGATTTTAGTACAATTGAAGGTATTCAAAAATCAGATTTCGTTTTACAAGCTAATGATATTATTTATGTTGAGAGAAGAAGTGATGCGTTTAGAGAGTTTTTTAGAGACGTAGCCCCAGTAGTCAGTTTACTTGCCAGTACAATAACGTTAATAATTGTAATTAATAACTTAAAATAAAATAAGTTTTTAAAGTATGCAAGAGAATAATTCTTCAAATACATTAAATGATGCTAAAGCTCGTAAACGATCAAATCTAAATACAGAATCTGA
>JAQXDJ010000395.1 GCA_029251425.1 Vicingaceae bacterium | reverse complement strand
AACGCTGTAAAATAAAGTTTAAAATATATATTAAAAAAAGGGAAGCGTTTTGCTTCCCTTTTTTTCGCTCAAATAACTCCTATGCAAACATTTATAGAAAACCTACCAAAAGCTGAACTTCACTTACACATTGAAGGAACTTTTGAACCAGAATTACTTTTTGAAATTGCTAATCGAAATAACATATCGTTAAAATACCCTACGGTAGAAGCTTTAAAAGAAGCTTATTCTTTTGATTGCTTGCAAGATTTTTTAGACATCTATTACCAAGGTGCTGGTGCTCTAATTACAGAACAAGATTTTTACGATTTAACTTACAGCTATTTAAAAAAGTGTGCTGAACAAAATGTTAGGCATACCGAAATTATGTTTGACCCTCAAACTCATACAGAAAGAGGAATAGCATTTAGTACAGTAATAAAAGGAATAAATAGAGCTGTTGAAGCTGCTCAGAAAAACTTAAACGTTTCTGCCCTGCTTATTATGAGCTATTTGAGACATTTAAGTGAGGAATCTGCTTTTCAAACTCTAACGTCTTCTTTACCATACAAACACCTAATTACTGCTGTTGGATTAGATTCTTCAGAAAAAGGAAACCCTCCATCAAAATTTCAGAAAGTATTTAAAGCTTCTATTGATGAAGGTTATATTCCTGTTGCTCATGCTGGAGAAGAAGGTGATGCTGATTACATTTGGGAAGCTTTAGATTTGTTGCAAATTAAAAGAATTGATCATGGAAACAACTGTTTGCAAGACGAAAAATTAGTTCAAGAAATTATTAAACGTGATTTAGCTTTAACAGTTTGTCCACTTTCTAATACAGCACTACAAGTTGTAAAAGATTTAAAAGATCATTCTCTAAAAAAAATGATGGATCTAGGACTACAAACAACTATTAATTCTGATGATCCTGCTTATTTTGGAGGACAAGTCAACCAAAACTATATTGATACACAAAAGGCCTTGAATTTAACCAAAGAAGATTTATACCAACTGGCTAAAAATTCATTTAAGTATTCTTTTTTACCAGAAGTCGAAAAAACAAAATACATTGAGGAATTAGCTGCTTATTATTTGGCTAATAAATAACCTCACACACCAAACCTAATTTAACTATATTTGATAAACTAAAATAAACAGCTATGAACAAAGGAATGATAAAAGTAAGTGTGTTATACCCAAACAATGAAACTGGGAATTTTGATATGGGCTATTATTGCAACACACACATTCCTATGGTTAAAGAATTACTAGGTGATGCGCTAAAAAACGCTACTGTTGAAAAAGGTTTAGGTGGAGGTGCCCCAGGTTCTTCAGCTACTTATATTGCCATGGGTAACATGTATTATAATTCTATCGAAGAATTTCAAACAGCCTTTGGACCACATGCTAAACAAATTATGGGAGATTTACCCAACTTTACCAATATCGAACCTGTTATTCAGATTAGTGAGGTTTTGATTTAAAACAATAATAATTTATACCTCAAAAACCGTTTTCATTAGATTACGGTTTTTTTATTTACAACAATTTACACTGTTTTACATCAGTTTACACCTCTTAAACATTAACCTCTTTAAATTTGAATAACATTAATTTAAAACTTCAAATTATGAAAAAATACACGCTAATAGTTTTCTCTGTACTAACAAGTTTAAGTTTAACAGCATTTTCCTGCACTAACATAAATGTATCTGAAACAGACAACAAAACAGAGCGAACAACAAACGATTCTCCTAAATTTATATATGATATCGATTCTCGATTTATTGCAAACATTAGTAAAGAAGAAATCAGTAAAGCAAAAACAATTATAGATCTTATTCCGGAAGATGCTGGTTGGGATAATTTTGAATTTAAACAAGTAACTATTAGGCTAATGCCTGATGAAAATACGAATTATTCAAAAGGAAAAAGTAAAATTTTAAACCTCGAACAAATTGAACTATTAAAGACGGTTGATTATTCAGCTAACTTTATTGTTGACACCTATATTAAAAGTAAATACCCTTCTGCGCATGATCATTACCCATATTATATTACTGTAATACCAGAAAAAGAAGCCAATTATATAGGAGGAAAAGAAGCGCTTATAAATTACCTTAAAGAAGGTTGTGCTTCTACAATAGCTAAAATTGAAAAAGGAAACTTAACAGCAGGTAAAATTCGCTTTACTATTTCAACCTCAGGAAACATAAAGAACATCTATTTAGAATCTACTTCAGGGTACCCTACTGTTGATCAAAAAATGTTAGATTTAATGAATTTAAATAATGGATTATGGCTTCCTGCAACAAATGAAAAAGGAGAAAAAGTAGAACAAGAATTGGTCTTTTCTTTCGGAACTATGGGTTGTTAATGTAAAAAAGGTCTGTTAATCAGCAGACCTTTTATTTTAATCTGTTTACTTCAATTTTACTTGCACCAGTAATTGTAATTGTCGCTTTCTGGTAATCTTCTTCAGTAGCATCCTTTATAATATTAGCAATATATTTTTGTGGATTTCTATCAATATAAGGAAACCAAGTACTATGTATCTGAATCATTATTTTATGCCCTTTTTTAAAGGTGTGTAAAATATCTTGTAACTGAAAATTAACATTAGCAGCCTCATTAGGGATAAAAGGCTCTGGTTTATCAAAGCCATTTCTGTATCTTCCCCTCATTACTTCTGCTCTTACCAACATTTGATAATCTCCCATTTTAATGTTTTTAGCATTATGTTTGTATTCTGGATGATTTGAAGGGTGAACATCAATTAACTTCACTATAAAATCAGCATCCGTTGAGCTAATCATAACATCAAGTTTAGCCATTATCTCTCCTGCTAAAGTAACATCCTCATTAAGTGTTTCTGTCGAGAAAGTCAATACATCATTTCTTTTTGAAGCGTGTCTTTGATCATCGCTCATATAAGGCCTTGGAGTAAATGTTAAACCTTCTATTTCTGATCGATAAGGAACAGGCTTCATTGGATCACTAATATAACTAAATACTTTACTAGCATCTTCATTACCATCAACTGTAAGTTTCTCTTTCACTCCAAAAACTAAACTAGTTTTAACTGTTTCTTTTGGAGGCCAAGCATCAAATTTTCTCCATTCTTTTTTTCCTGTATCAAAAATTGAAGCTTCAGGCAAATTTGGTTTTCTATCTTCTTTTAAAACTGCTGTAAAAAACTCAAACTCAATTTCTTTTTGATAAAAAGTTGAAATACTATCACCAAAATAAATATGATTAACAGCCTGAAAACCTGTTTCTCTTGCCCAATTCCCGTGACTCCAAGGCCCCATTACAATCATATTATTAGCGTTAGGGCTTGATTCCTCTACCTTTTTGTAAATATTTAATGGTCCATATAAATCTTCCGCATCAAAAAAACCACCAACAGTTAATACATTGTGTTCAACTCCATCTAAATGCTTAATTAACCCTCTTTTTTGCCAAAATTCATCATAATCAGGATGTTCAACAACCTCTTGCCAAAAGAAGTTGTCCTTATAATATTTTTCTACATTTTTTAAAGGGCCTAAATCTAAATGCCATTGGTAGGCATCTGCTACTTCCTCATCAATAAATTGATCTCTATACCAACCTTCTTTTACTTTCCCTGGTTTATCTACACCAAAAACTGGGTAAGCCATTAAATAACTTTGTGTTGTTGCTCCATTGTGATTAAAATCATCAAAGTAAAAATCGCCAATTGGAGCTTGTGGACTAGAAGCTACCAATGCTGGGTGTGCGTCTGGCAAAGCTGACGCAGTATAAAACCCTGGGTAAGAAATACCCCATTGACCTACTTTTCCGTTGTGTCCTTTAATATTTTTTAATAACCAATCTACTGTATCATAAGTATCAGAACTTTCATCAGTAGTTTTTTTATGTTTATTACCAGTAATATTTGGTGTCATATTCGTCCAAACACCTTCAGACATATATCTACCTCGTACATCTTGGTAAACAAAAATATAACCATCTTCCATTAAATATTTAGAAGGGCCTAAACTTGTTTTAAAAGAATCCACACCATAAGGAGCAACACTATAACAAGTTCGTTGCAACATGATAGGATACTTTCTACTTTTATCTTTAGGAGAATAAACTTGAGTAAACAAGGTTTTACCATCCCTCATTTTCACTTCAAATTCTTGCTTTTCATAATTAATCTTAGGATAAGACTGCTCTTTCTGAGCGCTTACTAAAATTGGAAAAAACAACACAGCTAATACTACTTGTAACATAATTTTCATAGCTGCAAATATAATTATTTGACTAAACAATTTACATTACCTAAATTAGATCGCTCTATAAGATGTGTATATTTGATACTAGTAAATTATGGTTATTAGACTAATAATATTTTTAGCACTTAATTTTGGTGCTCTTGCTCTAGGAGCTTTATTTACCAGTAAAGGCGTTCCTTCAGAGTGGTATCTCAACATTAACAAAGCTCCTTGGACTCCTCCAGGATGGGTATTTGGTGCTGCGTGGACTTTTATAATGATTTGTTTTTCTGTCTATATGGCTTACTTATGGCCAACTTCAGAAAATAAAAATTTAATTATTGGTCTTTACCTTGTTCAGTTAATTTTAAATATTGGCTGGAACCCCACTTTCTTTTATTTTCATAATGTATTAGGTGGGTTATTAATAATTAGTGGGCTCACCATATTAATTGGTTATATACTACTCTCCTATTCGCCTACTTTAAAAATTAAGTCTTTATTATTAGCGCCATATTTTATATGGCTACTAATCGCAACTTATTTAAATGCTTATATCTTACTTAAAAATTAATATATGAAAAATTTATTCCTTCTTACAATCTGTTTACTTACATTTTTATTTACTCAAGCTCAAAAAAAAGCTGTAACAGAAAATGGTGATGAAGTATTTCTATACGAAGATGGTACATGGAAGTATAAAAATGAAAAAGAAATAAAGGCAAATGAAACGCTTTTAAATCCAAAAAAGTTTAAGAAAAATGAGGATGCTACTTTTCTACTAAAAAGTAATAAATTAAACATTGGTGTTTGGTTAAATCCAAAAAAATGGTCATTTAAAAAAGCTGACACAAATACCGAAGCCGAATATGAATTTCAGCTAAAAGATGGTGATTTATATGGAATGGCGATTACAGAAAAAGTTGAAATACCACTAGAAACATTAAAATATATTGCCCTAGAAAACGGAAGAGGCGCAGCTCCTGATTTAAAAATTATACATGAAGAGTATAGAATGGTTAATGGTGTTAAAGTTTTTATGATGCAAATGAATGGAACAATGCAAGGCATTAAATTTTCATATTACGGATACTATTTTTCAAGCGAAAAAGGCACTATCCAACTCATAACATATACTTCACAAAATTTATTAAAAGAATATATAAAGGACTGTGAAGAATTACTAAATGGATTTGTGGAATTAAACAAATAACTTAGCTTAATATAGTTGATTAATGGATAGTTTAACATGCCGCAATTGCGGAGAATCAATTACCAAAAACTTTTGTTCTAATTGTGGAGAACAGCAATACAAGCGTATTGAAATGAAAGATATGGTGGGCGATTTTTTATCTAATGTAGTAACGCTCGAAGGACCAATATTACAAACAGTAAAAGATCTTACCATCCGTCCAGGAAAGATGATAAACGCTTACGTGAACGGAAAACGCAAAGGATATTACAAACCTTTCCAGTACTATATATTAGCTTCTACCGTTTATTTTTTATTCTTTTATTTATGGGACAATGAAATTATGACAATGATTTCTAACATTGGTGCTGATGCAAATACTTACGCCACAACAGAAGAGATCACATCTCTACAAAAAGAAATGACTGAATTTCAGGGTAAAAACATGAAGTTTTTTACGTTTTTACAAATACCTATCTACTCTTGGCTAATCTGGTTATTCTTTAAAAAGAAAAGCGGACATTCTTACACAGAAACATTATTAGCAAGCCTTTACATACTTTCTCAAACTTTATTTTTCGGAATTGTTTTTACTCTTTTCGAATTCTTTAGCACTGGAATATCCATAATGTTAAGCGGTATTTTTATGTTTATATACATTCCGTGGACACTAAAACAATTATATAATGAGACTATGTTTAAAACCATTCTCAAATCTACTGCTATAATTGCATTAGCATTTGCGCTCTACGGCATTCTTATGGCTATAATTTCTTTAATATGGGTTGCCTTTCTAAGGTAAAAATTACTATTTTCTACTACTTTTACAAAAACGTATAATACCGGTAAATGCAACTTTTAAAAACACACCTACATCCTGATATTGAGACCTTAGAAAACAAAACTACTTTTATTAGATTAGCTACAAGAGCCATAACCTTACATGGTAATAATATATTACTAATGTACACCGAAAGATATGAAGACTATAGTTTGCCTGGAGGAGGGTTAAATTTAGATGAAAATAAAGTTGAAGGAATGATGCGTGAACTCCAAGAAGAAACTGGAGCTCAAAATATTACCAACATAAACCCTTTTGGAATTTACGAAGAATACCGCCCTTGGTATAAGCCAGATTTTGACATACAACACATGATTTCTTATTGCTACACTTGTGATATAGACAAGGAACTAGGGAACGCTAATTTGGAAGCTTACGAAGTGAAAAATGGCATGAAAGCCTTATGGATGAACATACACGAAGCAATAGCTCACAATAAAAACACAATGGCTACAAGCAATAAAAAAGGAATGTCTATTGAACGAGAGACTTTTTTATTAGAGTTAATAGCCGAAAATATTATTTAAAACAAAACATGGAAAATCACTCAGTAAAACCAACACCAGAAGCAAAAGCACTTTCACTTTTTTTAATGGCTTATAAAACAAAAAAGCCTACCTATAAGGAGGAGTCTAAACGAATTAATAAAATGTGGGCTCAGGTAAAAGATGGTGAGTTAAGTAAAAGCGACTACCTTTTAGAGGTAGATACTATGCTAACAACCTTTGGTGGTTATGCCGCAGTTGTTGAAAAAACAGTAAAACATTACATAGATAAAACTGGTATTTGGAAACTAGAGGGTGATGACCAATACTGCCAAGATGCTAAAGCAATTGCTGAAAAAATATTGAACAAGTAAGATGGAAGAAATTTCTAATAGAGCGTTAATTAGCCGATTGTACAGCTCAGCTGAACAACAACTAGAAGCTGCTAGTTTTGATATGGAAAGTTGGACAGAATGGTATCAGGTTGTTCAGAAATTAACTGATCCTGAAAAGATGGTTTATGTAATTGTAAAACTAAACCAATCAGTAACGAATGGTGGTTTTGCTGAATTTTACGAAACCTCATTTGGCGTATTTGCACCAGAAATCATTCACGTACTCAGCGAAATACAAGCAGTAGCATCTGCCGAAATTGTTTCCAACTCTTTGTCAATTATTAATCCGACAGGCTTGTTAGATGATGCTTACAAAGCTTTTGTATTCGATATTGAACCAACAGAAGAACAACGCACACAACTTTATGCGTTGGATGTAAGGTATGACCAATTGCAAGATGCCGAAAATCTAGAAGACTTACTAGGTGGATATCTACAGCAGCTAATTTAGTTTATCTCATATTCGTAAAAACAGCTTTTCTTCATGCAAATTTTAAAAACACACCAACATCCTGACATTGATACCTTAGAGAACAAAACTGTTGTTAAAAGATTGGCCTCAAGGGGGATTGCTATGCATGGTGATGATATTTTATTATTGTATACCGAAAGGTATGAAGATTACAGTTTACCTGGTGGAGGGTTAGATTTAGGTGAAGATAAGGTTGAAGGAATGAAACGAGAACTCCAAGAAGAAACTGGAGCTCAAAACATTAAAAACATACAACCTTTTGGAATTTATGAAGAGTACCGACCGTGGTACAAGCCAGATTATGATATCCAACACATGATTTCATATTGCTACACTTGTGATATTAACAAGGAGTTAGGCAATGCTGATTTGGAAGCACATGAAATTAACAATGGCATGAGTGCCTTATGGGTAAACATACACGAAGCCATAGCACATAATAAGAAAACCATGGCTACAAGTGCTAAAAAAGGAATGTCTGTTGTACGAGAAACGTTTTTATTAGAATTGATTGCTGAGAAGTTCTAAACCACTCTAAGCTCTTTTACTTTAACCTTAGCGGTTAAATTGCCAAATACTACTTTAGCATCATTCCCATCAATTGAGATCACCTCTCCTACTTGTTTGCCCGTTTTTAGCTTCACCTTTAAACCAACTTCAATTGGCTTTTCTGGCTTTTTAGATTTAGATGGTTTGTTTTGTTGTTGTTTCGCTTTACTTTTTTGAGCAGCCTTTTTTACTTCATTAGCCTCATTCAGTTTCTTTAAGGCAGCCTCACGCTTGGATTTCTCCATGGTGATGTACTTTTTAACCTCTTTTAAAAATGCAGGCTGTTTGCCTTTGGCTTTAGAAGGATAACTCTCAATAAAGTGGTGCATCTTTTGGCCTTGACTCAAGTACTTATCATTACGCTCAATACGTTTTTGTTGTGTTTCTAAAAGCTCTTCAAAATGTATTCTTTTTCGTTCAAAAGCTTCCTTAGTCTCATCCATTAGCTGTTTAGACTGGTAACTCTCTTTTTTTAATTTTTGCAAAACCGATTTTTCTCGTTGCAAGTCCGAAATCAATTGATCGAAATGTATTTTCTGACCATCCACCTTGGTTTTAGCCTGCTCAATCATATCTTTCGGAATACCATTCTTTTGAGCCACCTCAAAAGTAAATGATGATCCAGGTTGCCCCATGCTCAACTGAAACTCCGGACTCAACGTAGTACGATTAAACAACATATTTGCATTTACTGCTTCAGGCAATTCAGAAGCTTTTAATTTAATGTTAGAATAGTGTGTGGTAATCACACCAAAACAACCGTCTTTGTATATCGTTTCAAAAAACACTTCAGCCAAAGCACCACCCAAATCAGGATCAGAACCTGTACCAAACTCATCTAATAACAACAACGTTTTAGGCGAAGTTTTCTTTAAAAAAAAGTTCATCCTTTGCAAACGGTAACTATACGTACTCAATTCATTTTCAATACTTTGATTATCTCCGATATCTGACAAGATGTAATCAAAAAATGCCATTTTACTTTTAGGATTAACCGAAACCATTAACCCCGATTGAAACATTAATTGTAACAAGCCCATTGTTTTTAAAGTAATGGATTTACCTCCAGCGTTAGGGCCAGAAATAACCAATAAACGATTCTCCTTTTTCAATTCAAACGTTTGTGGTATGGTCTTCAACTTTGCTGCAACATTTTTAACCAATAAAATGGGATGATATGCTTCCTTCAAAAAAGTATCTTGATTCTTAAGGTTAAGTTGTGGCTTTACCCCATCAATCTTTCTGGCTAGCTTTTCTTTAGCATTCACTTCATCAAAAGCATAAACAATTTTTTGATATTCCAGCAACAACTCATATTGCGAACGGAAAAACTCACTCAATTCAGCCAGTATACGCTGTATTTCCTTACGTTCATCATCAATCAATTGATCTAACTCAAAGTTTAAAGCTCTATTTACTTGAGGCTCTATGTAAGTGAGCGAACCCGTTTTTGAACCACCCATAACACGCCCCTGAACCTCTCTTTTATAAGAAGACAAAACCGTTAACACCCTACGGTTATCAATAACACTCTCTTTAGTCGGATCAATATACCCGTTATTTAAGGCAGATCGTAGCGCTCTATCAAAATTTCTATTAATCTGCTTTCTACAACTTTGCATGCCTTGCCGGATGCTCTTTAAAGCTTCCGAAGCATCATCTTTTATTTTTAAGTGTTTATCCAACACCTTGTCCATTTCCTTTTCTATGGCTGTGGTATAATAAGCCTGCCCCATTAAGCTTTGCAAATGCTCGTAATTCTCTTTATGTTCTTTAAAAAAGAGAAACAGTTCGTTCACCATTAGCGAAGCATCCAATAACTTTATAAGGCTTTTTATTTGAAGCACTGAGCCCGAAATAGACAACAATTTCAATTCTTTTTTGAGTTCCTCCAAGGTTAACCTCGGAAACTGCACTCCTCTATTTCTGATCAATTGCAAATCGTGCGTTAAGTTCAAACTCTCTTCAACCTTTTTTTGATCACGGAGTGGCTGAAGCTTCTGCACACGACTTTCCACTGTCTCGGTTTGACAAGCTTCTGTTAACCAAACTTTAATTTGGTCAAACTCAAGGTCTGTGGCAGTTTTTTCATCGAAATAAAACATTACCGTAAAATTAGAATTTGTGAATCAAACACCATCAAAAAAGGACCACTAATTAATTCCATAAAAGACAATAGCTTTAAAACACGTTTTATTATTTTTGAAAAACGACAATTTGATTGAGTAAAATGGAAATAGAAAAGAATAACGAATCAACAGACCAACCTAAGCAGGTAGAAGGAGATAATAACTTCACTCCAAAATCAAACGAACAGCTTAACGCAGAAGATCCTAAACGAAAAAAGCGCAGACAAGCTACACCCGAAGAGTTGAGCCACCCACTACATGGAGTTAAACTGAAAGAAATTTTAGAACGTGTTGTAGAACGTTATGGCTGGGATGGAATGGCACAAAAAGTAAACATCCGTTGTTTTAAATACAACCCCAACATGAAAGCGAGCATTGGTTTTTTAAGGAAAACCAAATGGGCGCGCGAGCATGTTGAGGATGTTTATATGGACATGTTGGAAGAAGATCAGAGAAATGGTAAAAACTAAAATAGCTTGCATTATCCTCGTTTTATTATTTTTTTCTTGTCAAGAAAAAAATGAAACTTCTGCCTTTGACTCTGTTAAGGCCACTACCCTTAAAGATACACCTGAAAAAACACCTTATATAGAACTCAACCATTGGCCAAAACAAATGCCTCAAATTGATTACAATCAATTTGAAATTAAAGGTATTGAGGAATTTAATGTTGCCCTAGCAACAAAACTTAAAGACTCTTGTACTAATACTTCTGATAGTCTTAACAAATACCTTTACCTGCACAACTACTTTACTAAGCTAAACTTTAACGAGAATTTTACCATGCCCGTGTTTATTTCTGTTGAAGAAACTAACATGCTTATTTTGGGCACAATTGACCCTAAAGGTAAACTGTTGGGCAATTTGGTTCTTGCTAATGAGAGCAGTTGGGAAAATGGAGATTTTGAGATTTTTAGTAAAATTGAATCCGATTCCATTATTCACAGAACAGCAATATCTAGAGAACACGACCAAGATGAAAATGGATACAAACCAACTTGGTCTACCATAACTATAAAAGAGATTTTTCATATATCCTCTTCGGGTTATATTTTCCTAATTAACACAGAAAGAACTGAAGATATGAATCATAAAGCTCCTGATAATACTTTAACAAATGAGCAACCAAACACAACACTCCCTTCTCCTGGTGTTTCTCTTATAACTGATCAAAAGCTAGGAATGATTGATAAATTGAACAGTTATTTAAAAGAAAATTTTTCAATTACCGAAACCGCCAAAGTACTAGAAACAACAACCGCGAATCATCCTGATGGTATTTATGATTGCCATTTAAGAACTGAGTATGGTAATATTATATTTGAAACATACACTTGCGACCATCAACTAGAAAATACTTTAAAGTTTAATGGATACAGCTTTAAAGAGGTCAAAAGAGTTTTAAGTGTTCTGTTTACTGATAATGAATATTTTAAATGGTATGATAAATACAGGTACGAGCCTAAAGAAGAAAGCGGTGCTGGCTGTTTTCTGGAAATGAAAGAAGATAAAAATAGCATATTGGTAAGTTATGGTTGTGGTTGTTAAACCACAAAACCTCCCCTTTTCTAAGTAGCTACCCTTAGCTGAAAACATGGCTTATTGATGCCTTTATTAATGACTTTCATCATTAAACAACCCTTAGCTCCAACAGCCACAACACTCCAACAATTCTTAATGTTTTAGTGGGTAAACAAGCTATTTTATTTACTACATTTGGGAAGCATTCAATAAATCACACTTATGATACAAAAGAAATTCTCAAAATTAATTGGACTTAAATATGAAGACTTCCTAACATATCAGGAGTCTGGACAAATAGTAGCACAAGAAGCAAGGTTAATTCCTTTACTTAAAACTGGAGATGAAGGAGCATTAACTTCAATCTTTATGTCAGCTGTTAGATTAATTAGAGAATACCGAGATTCTATTTTTAAAGAACTAAAATTAAGCCGAGGAGGAAAAGCATATTATCTT
>JAQXDJ010000388.1 GCA_029251425.1 Vicingaceae bacterium | reverse complement strand
TTTAGACATACCATTATTGTATGTAAAAATAAAGTAACTAGGAGCTTCATTATATTTAACCTTTTCAATTTTCTCGTTAAAACTAAGTAGTCCATCTTTTAATGCACTTAATGTGTTTTGAGAATAACTTTCAGTGTTAATAGTTAAAGTATTTGTATGGCCGGGAGCCAATTCTATAAAAATCGTTTCTTCTTTTTGAGCATAAGTATTTATGCTGAATAAAATAAAACTAAAGAGTAACAGTTTTTTCATAATATAAATCAGTTTATAAAATAAGTTGATACAACTTAAACGCAGTTTTAACGAATAGGTTGCTTCAATAAACGGTATAAATGTATTTATATAAAAGAGGATATCAAAATTAATAATTCATTTAAATGGTTAGTTGTTAACAATTTATTCTTTTTTTTTAGGTGATGGTAGATGCTAGAGGTGTTTGTTTAAAGGTGAAAAACATTAAAAAAGCCGAAAAAGAATTTCTTTTCCGGCTTAATTTATTTGCAGTATAAATCTTAATTAATTCTTAATTATTTTTTGAGATTTTATTACATCACCATTTCCATTAATAACTTGAATAAAGTAAATACCATTAGGAAGGTTAACAAAGTCGGTTACTTGATATTGATTTATTCCTTCAGTAATTTGAATTCTTTCGCTAGAATTCATTCCTAATAAATTGGTGTAAGTAATAGTATATAATTCATCACTACTTTCTCTTATTTCAAACGAGAAATTATCTTTAGATGGATTAGGGTAGATGTTGATTTCTTGCTCTCCAATATTATTGACTACAATAATTTTTGAATATGAATGTTTTCCATCAAAATCAACTTGTTTTAACCTATAGTATTCAGTTTTAGAAGGGTTTTTATGCTCGTATTTATATTTTAATAAATCATTAGAATTACCTGCACCATCAATTTGAGCTACTCGTTCAAATTCAATCCCATTATCAGATCGTTCCAAAATAAAGTAATCATTGTTAATTTCTGTAGCAGTACTCCATGCTAATAAATTATGATTAAGATGTGGCTCAGCACTGAAGTTAATAAATTCAACAGGAAGAACACATTGAACTACCACAGCAGAAACTAAAGCATCCCAACCAGCTCTATTTACTACAGAGGTTGCCCAAAACTCAAATGTTAAACATCTTCCAGTAGAACAATAATTCAGAACATTTCCTGCAATTCCACAATCTCCCATAGGATTGTCTGGGCCTGTAGAGCTATTATCGTATAAAACAGTTCCAGAGGCTGCATTGTTATCATAAATTTTCATCCAATCCCATCCAGATGTTGTATTCCACATAGCAAATTCTCTAAAATCTGCAATAATAAATTCACCAACAGGAGCACAAATTGTAGTTGTTGTAAAACAGTTCGAGTTAGCATAATTACCAGTTCCAACACCAACATCCAAACAAGGGTCCCCTCCAACACCACCATCATCATAAAAAGAAACACTACTTCCAGTTGTTAGGTTGTGAGTTACATTTCCACATGCTGTAGCATTTATAATTGGAGGACATGCAGGGCAATTTGGTCCTCCACAATCAACTCCTGTTTCGCCTTGGTTTTGGATTCCATCTGTACAAGATGGGGGAGGACATGCAGGACAAGGACCTCCACAATCAACACCAGTTTCTCCTTGGTTTTGGATTCCATCAGTACAAGTTGGAGTAGGAGGTGATCCTATACAGATATCAAAAACTGAAGTTTGTCCAGCTGTACCAGTCCAAGTATAAACTCTAACGTAATACGTATTTCCTGGGGTTAGTGTTGTTAGTGTTGAGGAATTAGGATCACTACATGAGCCTGCAACTAAAGTTAGTGCAGGGCAAACCCCTTCCCAAACAGAATGGTACATATCAGTTGTTGATCCGGTAATGTTTAATAAATCGATATAATGGGTTGAACTAGTTGCCACAAAAGAGAACCAAACATCATCATCTTCAGTTCCACCACATGATCCAGTATTTTGTACAGATGGTGTTGCAGAAGAAACACTACTTGTAGTAGTAGTACCACATAATTGATTTGGATTTACAGTTAAAGCTATTGCTCCTCCACAATCATCATTAGCAGGAGGTGGTGGTGGTGTTCCTACACAAAGATCAAAAGTTGAAGTTTGACCAGCAGTACCAGTCCATGTATATACTCTAATGTAATATGTGTTACCAGGTGTTAAACCGGTAACAGTTTGTGAGTTAGGATCACTACAGGTACCAGCTACTAATGTTTGAGCACCTGGGCAAGCCCCTTCCCAAACAGAGTGATACATGTCGGTTGTTGATCCAGCAATATTTATAAGGCTAATATAATGACTTGGGCCTGTAGCAACAAAAGAAAACCAAACATCATCATCTTCAGTTCCTCCACATGCAGTTGTACTTTGTGAAGAAGGTGTTGCGCCTAAAACAGATCCGGGAGTTGTAATAGCACATAGGTTATCAGGGTTTACAGGTACTAATATAGCACAACATAGTTCATCATTCCATACTGGTAAAGATGCGCATGGACATGTAGGACACGTAGGACCTCCACAATCTATACCAGTTTCACTACCGTTTAATATTCCATCAGTACATGTAGGGCAGGCAACACATGATACTGCGGCTTCCCATCCTGGTCTAACTACTGATCCATCTGATGTCCACTCAAAAGTTAAACAACCTGTTGTAGAAGTTATTGTTCCTCCATTTGGCAAGGCTGTTCCTGCGTAATTTCCAATTAAAGGTGAGCCCGTATTTGGTCCATCATAAATTGATAAATCATCACAGCAAGTTTCAGTATTAAAAAGAGTGAAAACAAATTGAATACAATCTCCACCAACATTAGAACAGTAGGTTTCTGTGAAATTTTCACTA
>JAQXDJ010000364.1 GCA_029251425.1 Vicingaceae bacterium | reverse complement strand
CATTATATTTTTTGCTCATATCTTGAATAATTATTTTTTTATTTTTTTACAAATATAGTTGTATAATCTAAAACTTTCTACTAATATTGCAGCCGAATTTGACATTCATGTCATTCCTCCTTAGCTCAGCTGGTTAGAGCATCTGACTGTTAATCAGAGGGTCCTAGGTTCGAGTCCTAGAGGGGGAGCAGAGAAAAAAAAGCCTTACTAAATTAGTAAGGCTTTTTTTGTTGCCCTATATTTACTAATATTGTTAAGGTTACAAAATACTTTATTTACAAATCTTACCTAATTATGATTATTTGGAAACGCGCTGGCATTATCATTCCTGTTTTAACATTTGTGGCCTTATGGGCAACTAAATACTTGTTTGATGAAGCATTGATAAGTAGTAAATTACATTACGGAATAGCACTAACCCTTTCTGGAGCTTTAATTTTTCTATCAGAAAAAAAATAAAATGGGATATGCAACGCATTATAAATTCTGGTGATGAAGAAAAAATTAAGAAATACAAAGAAGCGTATTTAAAAAATCCAATGTTCGATTTTGAGAACTCCAGTCTATTTTTTATTCCGTTTCTTTTTTGGCCATACATCTTATGGGCAGGAGGTATAACACTTACCATTTTTCATTTTGTATAAATATTCACTCCTAGAAACACCATATAGATAGGATGCAAAAAATCCTTACTATTTTTAGTAAGGATTTTTTTTGATTTTAAATCAAACTATTTTATCATCTCCTTTTCATAATAAGTAGCAGCATTTCTCCTCAAATTATAATTATTAGCCATCACTTCTCCATAAGCTCCTGTAGTTCTTATAGCTATAATATTATTTCTCTCTAATTCAGGAAGCATTAATGACTTCCCAAAACAATCGGAAGATTCACATATAGGCCCCACAACATCATACCTATTAATATTATCTGACACAAAAGTTAGTGGCTCAATTTTATGGAGAGCCTGATACAGTGCTGGTCTTAAAAGCTCTGTCATTCCAGCATCTACAATTACAAAATTGGTGTTCACCCCTTTCTTTACATAAATAACTTTAGTTATTAAGCTTCCGCATTGCGCAACAACTGCCCTTCCTAATTCAAAATGTACTTTTTGAGTTGGCTTTAACTCCAAGAAATCATTAAACACTTTAAAATAAGCTTTAAAATCAGCAATTAAATTTTCATCAGGATTTTCATAATCAACACCCAAACCACCTCCTACATTAACATGCTCAACAATAATATTTCTATCATAAAACCACTCTTGTATTTCATTTACTCTAACACATAAACTTTTAAAAACAGTTAAATCTGTTATCTGCGATCCTATATGAAAATGTAATCCCACCAAATTTAAATTCTCAAAACTCTCAAGTGCGTTAATCACTTCTTCTAATTCCCAAATATTAATTCCAAATTTATTTTCCTCTAAACCAGTTGTAATGTAATGATGGGTATTTGCATTAACATTTGGATTAATCCTTAATGCAATATTAGCCACTTTACCTTTTTGTTGAGCCAACTCATTAATCACTTCAATTTCTGGTAAGGATTCACAATTAAAACAAAAAATATCATGCTCTAATCCAATATTTATTTCCTCATCCGTTTTTCCTACTCCAGCAAAAACTATGTCATCAGATGTAAATCCAGTATCCAACGCTTTTAAAATTTCATTTCCACTCACACAATCAGTACCCAATCCATGTTTAGAAATTAACTCTAAAATTTCATTATTAGAATTTGCCTTTAGTGCATAATGTACATCAAAACCATAAGTTCCCGCCTCTTTTGTAATTTCAGCTAAGGTTGACTCTAATACATTTAAATCGTAATAATAAAATGGTGTAGGAATCGTTTTAAACTGCTCTACTTTTTCTTTACTAAACATTTTGAAATAGGTTTTCGTTTAAAGACACCAGCGCCTCTTCTTTATCAGAAGTGTTAATTAGAATAGAAACATTATGCCTACTTCCCCCATAGGAAATCATTCGAATAGGAATGTTTTCTAAGGCTTTAAAAATCATTTGAGCATAACCTTTGCTCTCAGCAATAAAATCACCAACTACACAAACAATTGTGAGGTCTTTATCAATTTCAATGGCTCCATAGTTGGCAAGGTCTTCTTTAATTTCCTCAATAGAACTAGAATCATCTATAGTTACAGAAACTGCTACCTCAGAAGTAGTAACCATATCTATTGGAGTTTTGTAGGTCTCAAATATTTCAAATACACGCCTTAAAAAACCATGTACCAGCAACATTCTATCCGATTTAATTTTAATCGCAGTGATATTATCTTTTGCTGCAATAGCTTTTATGCCTGAACCATTTTTTTGAGCATCAATTAATGTTCCTGGAACAAAAGGCTCCATCGTATTTTTTAACCGAACAGGAATGTTTGCTTTCTTAGCTGGCAACACACTAGAAGGATGCAAAATTTTAGCTCCAAAATAAGCCAATTCTGCAGCCTCATCAAAAGAAATATTCGGCAAAGGATATGTATCACTAACAACCCTAGGATCATTATTATGCATACCATCAATATCTGTCCAAATTTGAATTTCATCCGCCTTAACTCCAACTCCAATTAAAGATGCAGAATAGTCGCTTCCTCCTCTTTTTAAATTATCTATTTCACCAAAAGAATTTCTACAAACATAGCCTTGAGTTATAAAATTGTTTATACCTGGATGACTAGCAATCTCTCTTTCAATATTCTCTTTAATATAAAACTGATCTGGTTCTCCATCCTTATCTGTTCGCATAAAATTTAATGCAGAAATCAACACTGTTTCAACCCCAAGTTCTTGAGTTAGTAAATGAAGGAGTGCTGTAGAAATTAATTCGCCTTGAGCTAAAATTGATTTTTCTTCAAAAGCAGTAAATGCATCCTGCGTAAAGCTTTTTATAAACTTAAAATGCTCTTCAATTAACGCCTTTCCTTTTAATTTAAAATTTGCTCTTTCAAACAAATCTTCAACTACAACATAATAGCGCTGCTCTAATTGTTTTATTTTTTCTAATGCTTTTTCATCATTCTTATACAACAAGTCAACAATCTCTGTTAACACGTTTGTTGTTCCTGACATAGCCGACAATACGACAATTTTAGACTCATCATTATCAATCAAATTTACCACATCATACATTCGCTCAGGAGAGCCTACCGATGTTCCTCCAAATTTTAACACTTTCATTTTATTCATTTTTTAGCATAAAAAAAGGCTTACCTTTTGGGTAAGCCTCTCAAATTTTTTATTAAAAAATATCTACAAGATCCTTAACCCATCGCAAATTCTGCTTGGTTTCTTAGATTTCTTTATAGATTTATTATTCATCATTAAGTCGACAAACTTAATAATTTAAACACTAAAATCATCAGTAAAATAATTTAAACATTCTACCGTTGAAAACTAACGAGCATTGTAAAAGCAGCTTTCTTTATCATCTCTAATTTTAAACCGTTATAATTTCATTTTATAACCTAAATAATAGTTGAAAAATTTTATCTACATAATCATTTTAGTTTGTACTCTAAACAGTAATGTTTTCGGACAAAAAACAACTATTTACACACACAATTTAGCTACTTACAACTCTGCTCTTGAATTATACGACAAAGAAAAATTTGGCGCTGCACAAGAGAAATTTGCTCAAGTTTTAAAAACTGTTGACGAAAAAAAATCTGAAGTAGCAGTTAATGCAATGTATTATCATGCAATTTGTGGATTGGAATTATTTAACATAAATGCAGAAAACCTTCTTATTGAATTTATTTACGCTTATCCAGAAAGCCCAAAAGTTAAATTGGCTTATTTCCATTTAGGCCGCTACAAGTTCAGAAAAAAGAAATACGATGAAGCATTAGAATGGTTCGAAAAAATAGATATTTATGATTTAACCAATGAGGAACTAGCTGAATATTACTTTAAAACTGGATACAGCCATTTTAAAGAAGAAAACCTAGAAAAAGCATCTCCAGCATTTTATGAAATTAAAGATACTGATAACAAGTATGCTGCTCCATCAAAATATTACTATGCTCACATTGCTTACTTACAACAAAAATATGAGTCAGCTCTTCAAACGTTTAAAACATTAGAAAATGATGAAAAGTTTGCTCCAATTGTTCCTTATTATATTACTCAAAT
>JAQXDJ010000355.1 GCA_029251425.1 Vicingaceae bacterium | reverse complement strand
CTCAGGGATTTTAAAGGATACCATAATTATTGGCGTAATTGGATTGTTACTTTTTACATTCTCAGAAATATTTATTTACAAGAAAAAAATGATGTTAAATATTTTAATTTCAATAATTGGGATATTTATTTTACAATTCTTTAGGCCTATTTTATTGTTTGTGTTGATTCCCAGTTTATTTTTCTGGGCCTTACTATATTTAACAGATTCAATAAAAGTAAAACTTGTAAAAATAATAACCAGAATAGGGACTGTAATTAGTATCGTTGCAATTGGTTGGTTTATAAATCACAATGCTACATCTGAAACTTCGAAATATAAAATTGATAATTTAATGAAAACTTTACACGGGTTTCAAAGTTTTCACAGCATGAAACAGTTTTCTGAAGGTCAAAATATATATACTCTTGGAGGTATAATGAAAACGCCTAAAGAAGTTGTAATGTCTATTCCTAGTGCTGTAAATGTTACTCTTTTTAGACCATATTTATGGGAAATAAATAATATTGGAATGTTTTTAGCAGCTCTGGAGTCTCTCTTATTGTTGCTGCTCTTTCTATATGTTTTTTTTCTTTCTAGAAAATATTTGTTGAAGGTTCTGTTTTATAATAAAGAGGTAATATTCATGATTACTTTTTCACTTGCATACGCATTTATTGTTGGAGTTAGTTCATATAATTTTGGAGCATTATCAAGGTATAAGGTGCCAGCGATAATGTTTTTTCTTTTAGCGATAATAATAATTTACAATTCGGATCCATCAAACTCTTTATCTAAAGCAGGGAAAAGAGAGTTTATTTAAGGGTAATAAAATGTATTTGTTATAGAGGATTGTTCCTAATAGTTTAAAATGACTGATGAAAAAGCAATATATTTACCATCAATTAAATGTGTTAAAGCGATAGATTATCTCTTTGAATATGAAGTAATCTATTTTCAGATTTAAAGATAAAAGCAAAAACTAAATGAATCCTTCAAGGTATATTCCAGATATAACCATATTTGATTATGGACTTGGTTTTTTTTACATTGTAATGATTTACCTTGTAGCATTTGCTTACAAAAGCAAAAAAGAATTAGATGATGATAATTATCAGTTGTATTTATATGCTCTTTCTGTTAAAATTTTTGGTGGGTTAGGTTTTATGTTTTTAACAGTTTATTATTGGGGGGGAGGAGATACTTATTCGTATTTTAATACAGGGAGAGATTTTTTGTCACATATAATGGAAGATCCACTTGAACGGTTAAAGTTATATTTTAGTTCGGTGGAAAATATGAATTGGTATAAGTATGAATTTGCATATAATAGACATAGTTTTCTTGGTAGTGGAGCAAACTTTGCCACTGTAAAGATTACATCCATTATTAATTTCTTTTGTTTTCAATCCTATGTGGTAAGTACTATAATGTTCTCTCTGATGTCGTTTTTTGGCGTTTGGAATATGTATTATGTTTTTTGTCGAATTTATCCTCATTTGAAAAAGCCACTATTTTATGGTTTCTTTTTCATTCCATCAGTTATTTTATGGGGATCTGGTATTTTGAAAGATACGATTACATTGGCTTCAATGGGTTGGCTAGTATACTCGTTTATTAATCTTATTATTTTCAAAAGGAAAAAATTTTTAAGTTTTGTAATTATTCTCATAGCTACTATAACAATTGCATCAATAAAACCATACATACTCTATGTACTTTACCCGTGTCTATTTATTTGGGTCCAAGGGAATTTGAAAATGTTAATTAAGAGTAATCTGTTTAGAAAATTATTAGCTCCTTTCATTGCTTTGGTATTGGTTGTTAGTTCTTTTTTCCTTGCAGAGGAACTCTCTCAAGGCGCAGGAAAGTATAATTTAGATAGGATTGAAGGGACTTTAGAAGGGTTTCAGACATGGCATACAACTGTTTCTGAAACAAAACACCAATCAGGTTATACCCTTGGGGACGATATGGATTTTACCACAATAGGTATTATGAAGAAAATTCCAGCAGCTATAGCAGTAACTTTTTTTAGACCATATCCATGGGAAGTTTACAATGCATCAACATTGTTGGGAGCGATAGAAGGAATGATATTGATTGGGTTTAGTTTATGGTTGGTTTTAAAATATAGGCTGAAATTATTTCAACTTATATTCAGAAACAAAGATATTTCATTTCTGCTTTTATTTTCAATCATTTTTGGAATCAGTGTAGGTATTAGCTCATATAATTTTGGTGCATTATCTCGATACAAAATACCTGCTCAAATGTTTTTTGTAATCGCTTTAATACTGATTTACGATAAAACAAATAAACAAATAAGATAGTTTTAAAAGTTATAAGATTTTACTATCACTAAACTTATTAGACAAAAGAATGCTAGTCCTAAAGACTTAATTAAATGTGGCGATTCAAATAAGTATACAATAAATGACGGTAATCTTACCTTTGAAAATGGCTGAAGAAATGGAATTTTATAAAATAATTTTAGGCGACAAAAATTAAGATAGGGATTGTTAGGGTAAGTGTTTGGATATTCTGAAATGTCTTCACTTAGGATCTTGGCTACTAACCTATCTTCAAACAATGTGTTTTCATCATAGTGCCCGTCAAACATATACCAATGATCTTTATACTTATGTTCAATTAAAACGTGCTGCCATTCTTTTCTATATAAATAAACTCTATTTGCTTTAATCCCTCCAATTAACAATAACTTTATAGCTACCCTAGCATTTTCTCCACAAAATCCATATTTTGAAGTTAATGTTTCTGAAGCAGTATGCCTAAGTAAAGGTCTTTTTTTAGTTTTTAATTCTGAGTTATAGGAAATGTTGGTCTGAAGATAGTTTTTAATAGCGATTAAGTCGTTGATAGAATCAATACATGGTTTTTTTATGATTTCAGTAAGCTTTTTTTTGAGGAAAAGGAACTCTTGTATTTCTTTAAATACGAAGTAGCAAAAGATGATAAGGAAAAAAACAAATATGAATACCCCTACAAACTGCATAGTTTTAACTTATAAGTTCGTTGAATAATGAAAGGTATTTTTCTTTATTTGCTTCAACAGAATAGAAATTTAAGGTTGTTTGTCTTCCAGCAATACCAGTTTGGTTTCTCAATTCTTTTGAATCAATAAGTTGAGATATTTTTGCAACCCATTCCTCTTTAGTTTCTGCTAAAAATCCATTTACACCATCTTCAATAATTTTCGTATTTACTCCAACAGGAGACATTATTGTAGGAATTTCTAATGCCATATATTGAAGTCCTTTTAAACCACACTTTCCACTTGCCCATTTATCATTAGGAAGAGGCATTATACCTATGTCAAAACTAGAAAGTTCTTTGATTTCATCTTCTTTGCTCCAGCCAATTCCATTTATACCTAAATCCGAATGAGTGTAATTTTTATCACCAATTACTTTGAATTCAACTTGCTCATTATATTTCTTTTTTAACTCTATTAAAAAAGGAATTGCATATTCAAAATGTTGGATAGTGGTAATGCTTCCACTCCAACCAATACAAACCTTATCGTTATCAGTGTCGATCTTTTTGTATTCTTCTGTATCTATAGTTGTTGGAATGATTTCCACATTCTTGTTGACTTGCTTTGCGTAGTCAGCCAAATATTGATTTCCAGCAAAAATAAGGTCTGATACAGCTATAATTTCTTTTGTTTTGTTTGGGTTTTTTAACCAATTCCATTTTTTATTGGCATCAGAAACATTTGAAAGCCATATGGAATCATCAAAATCATAAACGACCTTTGCTTTCGATTTGCTAAATTTTTTCTCAAAAAAAGTAGTTCCAGTAATAAATGCTTCTCGTTGAATAAATATAATATCATATTCAGAGGCTTTTGATACATCTTTCCAGCGTGTATTAAAAGCTTTAATAATAATCGCCATTTTTTGAAAGAA
>JAQXDJ010000345.1 GCA_029251425.1 Vicingaceae bacterium | reverse complement strand
ACGTTTGTTCTTGAAATGCCAGGAGAATCCCAATTAATAGAAGAAGGGTAAGGGTTTCCAACTAAATTCCAGCCATCTTGAGAAGGAGTTCCATTATTGGTGTAGCTTATAGGTATATTAATATCTCCAACATTTGGAGGTCCAACAACATCAATATTAGTTGCCTGATTTCCATCAACCCACGCCCAAATACCTTGTCCTACACCAATAGGGTTAGTTACATTAGTAGCATGAACAAAACCTGAATCGATAATTCCTGGAGTAGGTTCATTGTAAGTGTAAATTGAAACAAAAGGTGTTGGGTTTACTGGTGATGGTGGATAGTTTGATCCTGTAAACCCAGTAGTTAAAAAGTCGTCACTAAAATCTGCAAGCGTTGTTCCAGATATGGCAGAAGTTAAATATCTCCATGTAGTGGGACCAGAACTCATATATCTTTGCATAGTGATGTTGCCGGTGATAGGGTTAAAAAACGAGCAAGATGGTGTTGTGCTGAATACATTAGTCCCAGTTGTAGGCGTAGTGCCATCAGAAAATATTATAGTTCCAGTTGCATCGGATAAAGTATAAGAATTTTCATATTCATAAAGTCCCGCAGTATAATTTAATTGCACATTAGATCCTGTTGGAGCGACAAAAACATTTGTTGAATTTGAGCCTAAAGCAAAGTATTCTCCTTCTAGAACTCCATCAATTAATACAGATACAAATGCACCATTCCAACTATCACCATAGGTGTCAGACATATTTAATGTATAGGTACACTTATTTGTTAATTCATTTATTCTTCCAGTTCCTGAAGCATTTGAAACAATTGTAAGCGAGTTGTTGGTATTAAAACTCCCTGTTGCGTTACTAATGTCTAAAGTGCCTTGCAAATTTATGCTTCCTGAAGCTATAGCAGCTCCACTTTTATTGTCGATAGTAAGGTTGTGTAAGTTTTGATTGGATACTCCGTTTATTTGATTGGTAACTTTTCCTTTCAATGTTACTGTTCCTGTGTTGGGTGTAAATGTTCCATTATTCGTCCAGTTTTTATAAACATCAATATTGTTATTTCCTGAAATAGATAATGAAGCTCCACTATTTATTTGTAAATTTTTACACTCTGCTCCTGCGCCATTTATTACCGGCATCGTTCCTGCAGATGAAGGAATTATTGCGTCAAGTTCTTTATCAGGAGTTCCTATATTCCAATTACCATCATTAAACCAATCAGTATTTACAGATCCATTCCATGTGGCTGTTGTTTGAAAAGTTAATTGTGCTTGAGGTTTATAATTTACTCGAGTTGCTGGACTAGATCCACAAATACTTCCCGCATTGTCGTCACGAGAATATCGGTAACCACTTGTTGCTGTATAAATTCGAACTTGACCAGAAGGGTCATAATTAGGTTGAACTTGAGACCAACAAATTTCAATTCCTAAGTTCTGTACCCCGTTCCAATTAAAAGGTGTGTCAAAAGCAATCATATCATAACCTCCAGGATTAGGGGAGTATGTGAAAGCATTTTTTACAGTTGTCCAACCTGTTGTTCCTAAAGCACTATTTACATTGGTTTGATTGGTATGTTTTATTTTAATGGTATAACCAGGTATTGCATTTACAGGTTCGTTAGTAATAAAAAAACCTATTTGAGATAATACATTGGCAACGGTTGCACCAGCTGCATTTAATTCTGCTGCGGTATAAACAAACTGGCTAACCTGTCTTCTGTAATATATGTTTGTTGGAGCAGCCTGTGTAACAGTGTTTATTGTATTACCTGTACCAAGTTGAATAACTTGAGCTTTCAGGTCTTGAAAGAATAGTAAAGGTAGTATGAGTAAAACTAGTTTTTTCATGGGTCTAATTATTTAGTTCCAGAGTGAATACGTATTTTCACTTATAATGGTTGCGTATTATTACTAATGGAGCAAACTAAAATAAGGATAATTACCTAGAATTCAACTGAGTATTAGACCAGATTTAAAAAGAAGCAGATAAATCCGAATAAATTCAAGTTATAACTTGGATTGTTAATCAATCAGTTTTCCACTCATTTTTTTATTTAGGAAGAAGTATAAAAGGAGTCCTAAGCCTGCTATTGTTAGTAGTATTAGTTCGTTATTTAAAGGTACAGGTACACATGGTGGGCATCCAGGGCAAAAAGAAGGTGGTA
>JAQXDJ010000344.1 GCA_029251425.1 Vicingaceae bacterium | reverse complement strand
CCTTATAAAACAACCACTTCCATAGTTCTTTATAAGTAATCTTTTTACCATACATTAATATTCCTGTACGATAAATTTTTGCAGCCATCCAGGTTGCACCGATAAATCCTGCAATCAATAGAACCATAGATAGAAGTAATTCCCATATTTCTACTCCAAAAGGTATTCTAACCATCATAATAATAGGAGAGGTTAGTGGGAACATAGAAAGCCAAAAAGCCATTGGACCATCAGGATTTTCCATTACTACTTGTGCTACTACAAAAGAGAAAATTAATGGAATAGTTATTGGCATCATAAATTGTTGAGAATCAGCTTCACTGTCAACTGCTGAACCAATTGCAGCTAACAATGCTCCATATAATAAGTAGCCACCTAAAAAGTAAAACAAGAAAGAGAGTATCAGTTTTGCTAAAGGAATTTCAGACATAATTCCATCAATCATTGCTTTAGGAGATAAACTTTCAGTTCCTCCAATAGATTTTAATGCTTCTTGAACATTAGGATCATCTAAAGCTTGTTGGCTTTGTGCTAGCGCTTCAACATCACCACCTAAAACAAGTCCAACAATAATAGAATAGAGAATTCCGGTAAGTACTATCCAGCTAATAAATTGAGTTAAACCCACCAATGCAATTCCAATTATTTTACCCAGCATTAACTGAAATGGTTTTACAGATGAAATAATAATCTCAACAATTCTACTTGTTTTTTCTTCAATTACACCACGCATAATTTGGATCCCGTACATAAAAATGAAGAAGTAAATCATTATTGCCCCACCTAAACCAAGAGCTGTACTAATTCCAACATCTTTTGATTCTTCTGCACCCTCAATATCTAATGAAATGGATTCTATTTTAACAGTTGGTTCACTTGCTTCAATTTGACTTTTAGTGATTTTAAATTTCTTTTCTAAATCTATATTTCGAATACCTTTCTCTATTGTGTGTTTAATTTTTTGAACTGTACTAATTCCAGGTTGTTTTTTATAGTACATCTTAACTTTAGAAGTTTGATCTGTACTAGTAATATGTAAGATTGAAGTATATTTTGTGTCGTAGAAATTTTTCTTTGCAGCTTCAATATTTGTGAATTGGTGTTCAAATAAAAGTGTCGTTGTACTTTCAAATTGATTGATGAATTTTCCAGTTTCATCAATTACTTCAATTAATTGGATGTCTTTGTCTTTAGTTGCAATCCAAACTGGTACCAACATTAAAGCGGCCATTAAAATAGGGCCTAACAAAGTCATGATAACAAAAGATTTCTTTTTAACCCTTGTTAGGTATTCTCGAATTATAATTAATTTAATTTTATTCAAAATTTACCTCCTTTTGCTCTTCTAATGTCTCAGGCATAATTTCTTGTACTTTCTGAATAAAAATGTCATTCATACTTGGGGTTATTTCATCTACTGAAATTACTTGTACTTGATTAACAATAACTTGAAGTAGTTCGTTTACATCGCTTGCTTTGTTCGCTCTAATTTTAACATGGATACGATTATCAACTTGCTTCTTATCTAATATTTGAAAAGCAGTCCAGAGTGCTGTGGAAAATGCAATCATATTTCCAACAAAAACAATTTCAAAAACATTTGATTTAAAGGCTTCTTTTATTTCAGTAACCTTTCCATCTAATATTTTTCTTGACTTGTTAATTAATGCTATGTCATCACAAATTTCTTCTACAGATTCCATATTATGAGTAGAGAAAATAATAGTAGAACCTTTATCTCTTAATTCTAAAATTTCTTTCTTAATTAAATTGGTATTTATCGGGTCAAAACCAGAAAATGGCTCATCTAATATTAACAGTTTTGGTTCATGTAAAACAGTGGTTATAAACTGTACTTTTTGCGCCATCCCTTTAGAAAGTTCTTCCACTTTTTTATCCCACCAACCGTCAATTTCAAATTTTTCAAACCATTGGTTCAGCTTATGTTTGGCTTCACTTTTACTCATTCCTTTTAATTGGGCTAAGTAAAGCGCTTGCTCTCCAACTTTCATCTTTTTGTATAAGCCTCTCTCTTCTGGTAAGTAACCAATTTGAGCAATATGTTTAGGTGCTAATTTTTCTTTCTGAAATAAAACTTCACCTTTGTCAGGGCCTGTAATTTGATTGATTATTCTAATCAATGTAGTTTTTCCCGCGCCATTTGGTCCTAGCAAACCAAAAATACTTTGTTCCTTTATATGTAAAGAAACATTGTGTAATGCTTTGTGCTCAGCATAACTTTTATAAACTCTTTTTACATAAAGTAAATCCATAAAACAAAAATAAGATAATAGAGTGGGTTTTTGATAGAAATTACACCAATGGTATTTTCAAAATTTCAGGCATAAAAAAACCCCTGAATAAATTCAGAGGTTTAATTGTTTTTTATTTTTTAACGGTTTGCAATGTCAACAAAATCTCTTGCATTTTCACCTGTGTAAACTTGTCTTGGTCTTCCAATTGGAGCACCATCTTCAATCATTTCTTTCCATTGAGAAATCCATCCTGGTAATCTTCCTAATGCAAACATTACGGTAAACATTTCAGAAGGAATTCCTAGTGCTCTGTATATAATCCCTGAGTAGAAATCTACATTTGGGTATAATCCTCTTGCTTTGAAATACTCATCTTCTAAAGCTACTTTTTCTAAGTGTCTTGCAATATCTAAAACAGGATCATTAATACCTAAAGCATCTAATACTTCGTCAGCAGCTTTTTTAATGATTGTTGCTCTCGGATCAAAGTTTTTATAAACTCTGTGTCCGAACCCCATTAATCTGAAAGAATCCTCTTTGTCTTTTGCTTTAGCAATCCATTTTTCAACATCTCCCCCATCATCTTTAATTGCTTCTAGCATTTCAATTACAGCTTGGTTAGCTCCACCATGAAGTGGCCCCCAAAGTGCAGAAACTCCAGCAGCAATTGAAGTATATAAATTTGCTTGAGATGACCCTACTACTCTTACAGTTGCCGTAGAACAGTTTTGTTCGTGATCAGCGTGAAGAATTAACAATTTGTTTAATGCCATTGAAACTACAGGATCAACCTTGTAGTCATCTGTAGGCATTGCAAACATCATGTTTAAAAAATTCTCACAGTAATCTAAATTGTTTTGAGGATAAATTACTGGATGACGCATTGCATTTTTAAATGACCATGCAGCCAAAGTAGGAACCTTTGCAATTAATCTGTGAATAGTTAAATCTACAGCTTTTTTAGCTCTATTTTGATCTTGTGATTCAGGATAAAAAGTAGAAAGTGTACTTAATGAAGCGGCTAAAATTCCCATAGGGTGAGCTTTAGCGGGGTATGCTTCAAAAAACAACCTCATGTCTTCATGAACCAATGTATGTTTAGTAATGTTTTCTTTAAATTCTGTATATTCTGTAGCAGTTGGAAGTTCTCCATAAATTAATAAATAAGCAACTTCTAAAAATTCTGCTTTTGCAGCTAATTGCTCTATCGGATAACCTCTATAACGTAAAATTCCTTCTTCACCATTTAAAAAAGTAATTCCACTTTTTGTAGAACCTGTATTTTTAAATCCTGGATCAATTGTAATATAACCAGTACTTGCTCTTAACTTACTAATGTCAATTGCTTTTTCGTTTTCTGTCCCTTCAATTATTGGGAATTCGTAAGTTTTACCGTCTAATTCTAATTTTGCTACTTCTGCCATATTCTGCCTCTTTTAAATGTTATTTTCTCTAAGAATTTCTAGAGTCTTGCGAATTTAGTCATCAGGAGTGGATTTTCCAAATGATTAGATTATAAAAAAGTTAAATTTTTCGAATTATAATTTTTAGGATAACAAGAAGCTAGCTGTTTCGACTCTAAAAAGAGACTAGGAAGTATGATCCTTTAAATTTTTTCATTAAAAAAATCATAAACTACTTTCGCTCTCTTTTTAGAAATGGTACTTTCTAGCTCTGTTAATTTAGCTTTTTTAATTCTAGCAACGGATTTAAATTTCCAAAGTAATTGCTGGGCTGTTTTATAACCAATACCTTCAATTTTATCTAATTCAGAAGTAATAGCAGCTTTACTTCTTTTATTTCTATGGTGTGTTATTCCAAATCGATGCGCTTCGTTTCTTAAGTATTGAATTACCTTTAATGATTCAGATTTTTTATCAATATAGAGAGGAATGGAGTCACCTGGGAAATAGATTTCTTCTAATTTTTTGGCTATACCAATAATGGTGATTTTTCCTCTTAAACCAAGTTCGTCAATACTTTTTAAAGAAGCGCTTAATTGCCCTTTTCCGCCATCAATTATTATGAGTTGGGGTAGTGGCTGTTTTTCATCAAGTAAACGTTTGTATCTCCTGTAAATAACTTCAGTCATAGAGGCAAAATCATCAGGACCTTCAACCGTTTTTATGTTGAAATGGCGGTAATCTTTTTTACTTGGTTTAGCATCTTTAAAAACCACACAAGCTGAAACTGGATTGGTCCCCTGGATGTTAGAGTTGTCAAAACATTCAATGTGTTTGGGTAGGACTTTCATTCGCAAATCCTTTTGCATGCGTTCTAAAATTCGATCAGAATGTTTGGTTGGACTAATGTTAGCTTTTTGTTTGTTCCGTTCTAATCGGTAATATTTTACATTCCGTTCAGATAACTCTAATAACTTCTTTTTGTCACCTCTTTGAGGCACTATAAAGCGAATTTCTTTATCGTTTAATTCTGGCGTAAAAGGAACAATAACCTCTCTCGAATCACTTTCAAACCGTTGTCGGAGTTCAGCAATACCTATTTGTAGAAGGGCATCATCAGTTTCGTCTAATTTCTTTTTTAGCTCAATAGTATGTCCTTGAATAATGGCTCCATTAATTACTTTTAAATAATTTATATAACCATATTTTTCGTCTGAAATAACCGAAAAAACATCTACATCATTTATTGTAGGGCTCACGACTACTGATTTGCTTTGGTATTTTTCTAAAGTTTCTATTTTCTCTTTTAATAGCTGAGCTTTTTCAAATTGTAAGCTTTCAGCATATTGTTTCATTAAAGGTTTTAAGTGTTTGGTAACACTATTTATATTTCCTTTAATAATGGATTTTATTTCGGTAATGGAATTGTTGTAATTTTCTTCGCTTTGTTTGTTAACGCATGGAGCTTTACAATTTCCGATATGATACTCTAAGCAAACTTTAAATTTATTGTCTGTTATATTTTTTTCTGATAAATTGAAATTACAGTTCCGAAGTTGATACAGCTCTCGAATTAAATCTAAAACAGTGTTCATCATTTTTACAGAGGCATAAGGACCAAAGTAGTGAGATCCGTCTTTTATAACATTTCTTGTTGAAAATATTCTTGGAAACCGTTCATTTTTAACACAAATCCAAGGATAGGTTTTATCATCCTTAAGCATAATGTTATACTTTGGTTGATACTTTTTGATGAGATTGTTTTCTAAGAGAAGGGCTTCAATTTCGGAGCCAACAACAATAGTTTTAATATCAATAATTTGCTTAACTAAAACAGCTGTTTTACCCGTCTGGTTTTTCGTGAAATAAGAAGAAACTCTTTTTTTTAAATTCTTGGCTTTTCCTACATAAATAATTATTCCTTCAGAATTAAAATATTGATAAACGCCAGGTTGTGGAGGAAGTGTTTTTATTATATCTTTTAGATTGGAAGAACTCATTATAACAACAAAGATACAATGATTTATCAGTTTTAGACAGGCTAAAACATGGCTTTAATTACATTTAAAAATTTGTTAATTAGCAGTAGCTAAAGATGTGTGTTTTTTATTTAGGAAGAAGTATAAAAGGAGTCCTAAGCCTGCTATTGTTAGTAGTATTAGTTCGTTATTTAAAGGTACAGGTACACATGGTGGGCATCCAGGGCAAAAAGAAGGTGGTA
>JAQXDJ010000309.1 GCA_029251425.1 Vicingaceae bacterium | reverse complement strand
AGTTGACTTTAATAATTTTGGTCAACCAATTAGCTCAATTTCTGAAGAGTTAAATAACGTTTCAATTTATAATAGAGACGATTGGCAAGCTACATTTCAATTTTTTGAAAAAAGAATAGTAGGTCTCCATGCTTTTTGGGTAGAATTTCAAGAAATTTTCAAAGATTTAGAAAAGTAAATTACAGTAAAATATTTTCTGAATAGAGTCGTTTCTTAAACTTAAAAATAACCGTTTATGTAAATGTGGTTTATTTAAAAAGATAAAAATATCAATTTTGCTGTAACATTTAAACGATGGTCTTCGTCCCATCAAAAATTAAGGTATGAAAAAGGGATTATTAACGTTAGCAATTACGTTTTTACTAGTATTTAGTGCTTTCGCACAAGAAAAATTCACATTAAGCGGAAATGTAAAAGATTTATCGGATGGTGAAGATTTGATAGGACTTACAATTACCGTAAAAGAATTACCAGGAACAGGAACGGTGAGTAACGTTTATGGTTTTTATTCATTAACCCTTCCAAAAGGAGATTACACATTTCAATACAGTTATGTAGGGTATAAAACTCAAGAGTATAAAATGACGCTAGATCAAAACATCAAAAAGAATATTGAACTAGGTGTTGATGCAAATGATTTAGAGGTTTTTGAGATAACAGCCGAAAAAGAAGATGAAAATGTTCGTACTACTGAGATGAGTGTTACTAAAATTGATATGAAAGAAATTGAAAGTATTCCTGTTCTTTTTGGTGAAAGGGATGTATTGAAAACAATACAACTAATGCCAGGAGTAGCAACAGGTGGGGAAGGTGGTGCAGGTTTTTTTGTAAGAGGTGGTAGTGCCGATCAGAATTTAATTTTATTAGATGAAGCTCCTGTATATAACGCTTCTCATTTGTTGGGTTTCTTCTCTGTATTTAACTCTGATGCAATTAAAGATTTGAAATTGTATAAAGGGGGAATGCCTGCCGAATTTGGAGGAAGACTTTCATCTGTTATGGACATTAAAATGAAAGATGGTAACTCAAAAGAATTAGCGGTTAGTGGTGGTATCGGTTTAATTTCTTCTAAATTAACAATAGAAGCACCTATTGTAAAAGACAAAGGCTCGTTTATTATTTCTGGACGAAGAACATATTTAGATGTGTTTACTAAATTATCGAGTGATGAAACAATTAAAAATTCTTCATTATATTTTTACGATTTAAATTTAAAAGCAAACTATAGATTGGGAGAGAAAG
Organism: Vicingaceae bacterium; assembly: GCA_029251425.1. Classification (GTDB taxonomy): domain Bacteria; phylum Bacteroidota; class Bacteroidia; order Flavobacteriales_E; family Vicingaceae. Next base: position 1,432 of record JAQXDJ010000309.1, on the reverse strand, counting down.
ATAGAGTGTTTTTGTCTGGGTACTTCGGGAAAGATGTGTTAGGATTAAAAGATCAGTTTGGTGTTAATTGGGGAAATTCAACAGCAACCTTGCGTTGGAACCACTTATTTAATGATAAGCTATTTAGTAACACTTCTTTAATTTATAGTAATTATAATTATAGAATTGGAATTGATGCAGCAGAATTTGAGATAGCTTCTAAAATTCAGGATTTAACCATTAAGGAAGATATTGATTTTTATTTAAATGATAAGAATAAGATTAAATTTGGAGGAAGTGTTGTACATCATACATTTGATCCAGGCGAGTTTTCATCAACAGGAGACTTAAACAATATAAACGAACTTAAAATCGAAAAAAGATATTCATTAGAAAGTGGATTATATCTTTCTAACGAGCAAAAAGTATCGGAGCTTTTTTCTATTACTTATGGTGTCCGATTCTCTAACTTTACTCAGGTTGGTCCAGGAGAAATTTATACCTTTAATGAGGATGGATCTATATCTGATACTACAAACTATACAAACTGGCAAACAGTATCTTCATACAATGGTTTAGAGCCAAGGCTTTCAGCTAAATATCAATTGAATGAATTTAGCTCTTTAAAGGCTTCTTATGCACGAAGTAATCAATATTTACACTTGTTATCTAATTCTTCGGCAGGAAGCCCAACAGATACTTGGATGCCTAGTAGTAATAATATTAAGCCTGAGGTGTCTGATCAAGTTGCATTGGGATATTTTAGGAACCTAAAAGACAATGCTTATGAGTTTTCAACCGAAGTTTATTATAAAATATTAGACAATGCAATAGATTACAAGAATGGAGCAGAAGTTTCTTTAAATCCAACGGTAGAGGGTGAGTTGTTGTTTGGTGAAGGGAGAGCTTATGGATTGGAACTTTTTCTTAAAAAGAAAAAAGGAAAATTTACAGGATGGGTAAGTTATACCTTAGCTAAAAGTGAACAACGTTTTGATGATTTAAATAGAGGAGAGTGGTATTCTGCAAAACAAGATAGAACGCACGATTTATCTATTGTTGGAATGTATTCGTTAAGCGAGAGAGTTAAACTTTCATCAACTTTTGTTTATTACACAGGGAACGCTGTAACTTTTCCAACAGGAAAGTATGAAATAGATAACCAGACAGTTAATTTATATTCCGATAGAAATGGTTCAAGAATGCCAAATTATCACAGAATGGATATTGGTTTAACATTAGACAATAAAAAATATAAAGAGGTAAAGAATTTTGAAACAGGAGAAATTGAAAGAGTAAAGAAGAAAGTAGAATCGAGTTGGAATTTTTCAATTTATAACCTTTATGCTCGTGAAAATGCTTATTCGATTTCTTTTAGAGAAAAAGAAAATGATCCAACACAAACAGAAATTATCCAAACATCATTGTTTAAGATGATTCCATCAATCAGTTA
>JAQXDJ010000304.1 GCA_029251425.1 Vicingaceae bacterium | reverse complement strand
TTCTTCAAAAAATAAATGCATGCACTTCAGATACTGTAAGTATTATTATCAATAGTTATAATGGAGTAAACCTTAATGTACGTTCATTCTTAACTAGTCTTGAAATTAATAACACAAATGACACAACTAACACTGTAAATCTTTATACAAAAGGGCATCCAAATATTTTTAGTAATAATGATACTACATGTTTTGGTGCAAATACATTTCTAACCGCAAATGGAATTTCTTCATCAGATACAACTATCTGGTATGACTCTCTTATAAATGGCAATATATTAGGTTATGGAGATACGCTCTTATTAAATAATCCAACTAGCTCTCAGACTTATTTTTGTGAATCTGTAAGGGGAAATTTATTTTTTGAAGAAACATTATTTACTACTACAAATACTACAACAAACTGGAATGGAATTATGTTTGATATTTTAGCTTTAGATACAATAACTGTAGATAGTTTGATGATAAAAATAAACACTACAGGTCAACAAGGTGTAGTTTCATACAAAAGAACCGGTAGCCATTTTGGAAATGAAATGAACAGTAGCGTATGGACCCTATGGGGAATTGACACTGTCCAAGTTAATAATATTGGTGATTTTAAAGCATTAAATTATTCTGATGAACTACTTTACCCAAACGATACACTTGGAATTTACCTACACATGCAAAATAGTAGTGCCCAACTTTCCTACCAGAATACTGGTGGAAGCAATACAACATATTCCAATAATAAAATAGAAATTGCTAGTGGGACAGGAATTAGTTACACTTATGGAACTACATACTATCCTAGAAATTTTAGTGGCGAGGTTTTCTATCATCATGGATTTAATCCTTCAGGTGAATGCACTTCAGATAGGATTCCTGTAAACATAGAAGTACTCAATCCTGTTATAAATCTTGGTTCAGATACAATATTAAACCTTTCACAATCTATATTACTAAGTGAAAATTCTAATTTCAATTCATATTTATGGAGTAACAACAGTAATGGCTCACAGTTATTGGTAGATACTTCAAATTTCAATATTGGAAACAATAACATATGGGTTGAGGGAATAAATTCTTTTGGATGTATAGCTAATGACACTATTGATGTTACATTTTCTAACTTAACAAATATCGAAGACTTTTCACTCCAAAATCTTAAAATATTTCCAAATCCAACAAACGGAATTATCAATATTGAGTTTGAAAACAAATATTCAAAGAATATCAATATTCAAGTTTTTAATATATATGGAAAAGTAATTCTTAATGAAAAAAATAAATCTCAAAAAATAACCATAAACCTTAAAAGCTATACTAACGGGATATACTTTGTGAAGCTATATAATGAAAATGATAATAAAACTTTCAAAATAATAAAAGAATAAACAGCAATTACCTAACTATTGTTATCCTTTTAACCTCTTTAAAATCTCCTACAGTAACACTGACAAAATAGATTCCTTTCTCTAAATCAGCAACATCTAAATTAAAGTTAGAATTATTATTAATATCTGAAAAACTTTGTGTTTTCACAACAACACCTAAACTGCTACAAATAGACACAGACATCTCTTCTTCATTTACTTTACCAAAAAGTGAAAATGAAAACTTATCACTTGCAGGGTTTGGATATAGATTGCTAATCCCAAATTCATCAATGACAGAATTGTCAATCGATATCGTTTTAGAATATTTAGAAGATCCATCAAAATCAATCTGATTCAATCTATAATAACTGATATCATTATAATTTGGATTCATGTCAATAAATTCATAACTTAAATAATTATTACTATTACCAGCACCATCAATTTCACCTATTTCTTTCCAAAAAATTTGCGTTTCCTTTTGTTCACCTCGTTCTATAATAAAAAAGTCATTATTAATTTCTGATGAAGTCTCCCATGAGATTAAATTCATATTATCCTCCTGTCTACTCCCTTCGAATACTAAAAGTTCTATAGGCAAAACGCATGGATTAGCACTTGTCACATCCAAAGTATAAGCACCAGTAGTAGCTGTAGAAAAAGCCTCCACTGCAACATAGTAAGTGCCTGCTGCAAGAACTGAAGTAATTGATGATTGTAGTCCACAAGCATCATCATTAAGTGCTATTGAAGCACCACAACAACTACTTGACAAATACAAGTAAGTATCCCATGTAGCATTACCACAAAGTGAAAAAGTATAAGTTTCATTACAGGGTAGAACAACTTCAATTATCTGATCTTGACTCCCTCTTAAAGGACAAGTATTTCCTGCTCCTACAGTACTTCCAGCCTGAGAAGTGGGAGCAGTAATAGAGAAATCAGAGAAACAGGGGGCCGGAACTGTAGCGGTTCCGGTAGTACTTATTGCGCATGATGTATGGTTTATACCAACGAAAGTAACCAATTGCCCTGCAGGATCAGCATCAACAGTAATCGTATAATTAAAACATGTATTTGCACCATTCACAACAAATGGATTTCCAACAGTTCCAGCTGCAAAATTATAGTCTAAAACACCACCACCTAAAGAACCAGTAGCAATATTGTTATCAACTAAAGCAGGAGGAGTAAACGAAGTAATATTTGTGCCTCCACCAACAGATGTAGTAAACCCATTAATAGAACCTCCATCCCCCATACAAGCCTGAACATCAACTGTAAAAAAACCACCACCAATATCTGTTACATTAGAAAGGGTTAAAATTGGACTTGTATCACACGCTTTTAAGTCTGTACTAAATAAAGAAACAGTAAGAAAAAAAAGAAGAGTAATTAAATATTTAAAACTATTACGAGGCATAACCTTTTTCTTAATGAAAATTGTTTATTATAAAAAAGACGCAAACCTAATCAAAAGGTTGCGTTAGCAGTATTTTTTTTACCGATGAATGATGTTTTTTTGTGATAAACGATTTATTCTTGAACATCACAACTTCTTTAAAGGGAAAATCCAGCGTGAATTTTCAAATGGTTTATATGAAACTTTAGATAAATCTAGTTGAGGGTCAAAAAGATATTGCTTCTCATAGCCCATAAACCCTATTTCAAAATCTGCTACAACTTTTGGGTTCTTAAGTCCCCTTCTAACTCCCTCTTCTTTTATATAATTTGCAACTGGAGGAATAAAGTCAGGATAATAAATTAAATTAGTATATTGTTTCGTTGTTAAAAAATTACCAACATTAACTTCTATTTTTTTATCACTATCTTCTTCTACTAAATAAAAATGCATTTCAGGCACCTTGTACATAATTTTCATTCGCCAAGCAAAACGCTGTCCCTTCCCACTAAAATCAACCTGATTATCGTACAACAAATGCCTAAACGGAAGTATAACCTGCAAAACAATATAACTGCTTAAACAAAAAGTAATTAATGACCTTTTACCAACTTTTGCATCTACAACATTCTTATTGTTTTTACTTAACCAAGTAAGCTTTTCTTCAATAAATTTAGGGTTTAGAAATATTGAGAAACATGCCAATAATAAAAATGGGAAAAAGCCAATCTCTCCAATATCATAAAATAACCAAAAATTTAAAAGGTTAAATAATACATATATAATAAGGGCATATTTTCTAGTTTTTGATGACCATATTAAAAAACCTATTAGCAAGTCAAAAACTAAACCTGAC
>JAQXDJ010000277.1 GCA_029251425.1 Vicingaceae bacterium | reverse complement strand
TAATTACTTTTAAAAATAAAGCAAACATAGAGGACACCAGGTATTATTTCGTAACGTATAATTACTTAGATATTTTTTTACACATAAGGCAACCATTTTTATTCCCTCAAAAATAGTGTTCTATAAATTTTGTAATTCATATTGAGTATTCATTAAAGTAACTTTGTCTTTGATTAATATTAACTTAAATAAATAAACTATGAAAAAAATTACGCTATTACTGGCTTCTATAGGTCTTTTCACCTTTAGCAGTCAAGCACAAATTACGACCTTCCCGCATTCGGAAGATTTCGAAACTTTTAATAACTGTCCAGGTTCTTGTGGAGCTGTTTGTAACCTAACTAATGGATGGACAAATCCTGGAGTTAGAGATTTTACAGTTGACAACAATGGAACAAGTTCTAATCAAACAGGACCTACAGCCAATGGTGGTGCAGATCACAACCCAGGTGTTTCTGGTGGTAAATATCTTTACTGTGAAACTTCATCTCCTTGTTACTCAAATGTATCTGGGTGGGAATTAGTTTCTCCATCAATTAACTTAACGGGTACCAACGCTGTACAATACCAATTTTGGTATCACATGTATGGTAATACTATCGGAACAGCTTATGCAGATGTTTCTACAGATGGAGGTGCTACATGGACTTTAAACGTTATACCTTCATGGGGAGGTAACCAAGGTGATATTTGGCAAATGAAAAATATTGATTTATTTGCTTATACAGGAAGTACTGTAAATGTTAGAATAAGATATACTAGTGGTACTAGTTTTACTGGTGATTTTGCAATTGATGATGTTTACATCTATGATTTATTGCCTTTAGATATTGGTATTTCTGCTGTTGACAGCCCTTCTGTTCCTGGATGTAATTTAGGAAATGATGTTTGGGTAACAATGAGTAACCCTGGAACTACAACTATAACTACAGCAACTGTTCAATGGGAAGTTAATGGAGTTGCTCAACCAACTTATAACTTTACTGGAGGATCACTTGCTTACACAAATGATACTACATTTTTAATTGGTACATCTTCTATTAACATTGTAGATGGTACTAACCTTAAAGTTTGGACAGAATTACCAAATGGATCTCTAGAATCATCGGCTGCTGCTGCTAACAATGATACAATTAATACTACTGTACAAGTTGGATTAAATGGTATTTATACTGTTGGTGGTGCAACTCCTGATTATGTTACAATTGATGATGCAAGAATTGCATTAGAAGCTTATGGAGTTTGTGGACCTACTACGTTTAACATTAGAGCAGGAACTTACAACGAACAAGTTGTTTTTGGAGAAATTGCTAATTCATCTAGTATTAACACAGTAACGTTTACTTCAGAAGCTAACCACCAAGATAGTGTACTATGGACTACTTCTACTGCAAATAATACAGATTTACACACTCTTAAACTTGAGGGTGCCGATTATTTGAATTTCACTCATTTAACTATTGAGAATACAAGTGCAACTTATGGTCATGTAATTTCAATGAATAATGGTTCAAATTGGAATACATTTGCTTGGAACTCTTTAAAAGGAGATATTCTTACAACTACAACATCAACAAATAAAGCTGTAATTTATTCTCCTTCAGGGTCATCAATTGAAAACAATAACACTTTTGATAACAATACTATTTGGGGAGGTTCTTACGGAGCTTATTTTTATGGTGATGGAACTGTTAATTTAGAAGGTGATAATAGCTTTACTAATAACTGGTTTAGAGACCAATATTACAGAGGAGCTCACCTTTATTATGAGAATAATTTAACGTTTAGTAACAACAGAGTCACTACTAATTCTTCTTACACAGGTACAACTTACGCCCTTTACTTTTTGTATGCTGATGGTTCAACTGTAATTAATGGTAATGAAATTGATTATGCTGCTAATAATTCAGCTAAATATGGAATGTACATATCCAATTGTGATGGTAGTTCTGCCAACAATACACGTGTAACTAACAATATGGTTCATGTTAGCAACGGAACAGGTACTGGTTCTACTTATGGTATTTATTTAACTAATTCTGGTTTTATTAACATTTCTAATAATAATATATTAGTAGAAGGACTTGGAGCATCTTCTAGAGCTCTTTATGGTTCAGGAGGTGGAGCTAGCACTTTAATGAATAACAACCTGGTAAATATGGGGCCTGGATATGCAGTTTGGTTCGCAAGTGCTTTCACTTTTACAAATTCAGATTATAATAACCTTTATTCTCCAACAGGAATTTTGGCTTATGCAAATAATGCTGATAGAGTTAATTTAGCAGATTTTCAAGCGCAAGGAACTGATGCGAACTCTTTAAGTGTTGATCCTATGTATAAATCTACTTCAGACTTACATGTTTGTGCAGATAGTATAGATGGTATGGGAATGGCAACAGCTTCTGCTATTTATGATTTTGATGGTACGTTAAGAAATACAACTACACCAGATATTGGTGCTGATGAATTTAGTAGCATGACTAATTTCACGATGGGTCCAGATGCTGGATTTTGCCCTGGTGATTCAATATTATTATCAAGTGGAGGATCTGCTGCAGATACTATAATTTGGAATACTGGAGCTACAACACCTGAAATATGGGTTTCAACTGCTGGAAATTATTTTGCAACTGTAAATAGTTCTTGTGGTGGGTCAGGTTCAGATACGATTTCTGTAAGTTCAATTTCTTCTAGCTTTACTCAAATTACTTCATTTTTAACAGCTAGTTTTTCTAATACGTCTATAACAGCAACAGGAACAACATTTTTATGGAACTTTGGAGATGGAGTAACATCTACTGATGAAAATCCAATTCACATTTATGCTTCAGCCGGAACTTACAGTGTTACATTAACTGTTGATGGTATTTGTGGTGTACAAACTACAACTATTGATGTTGATGTAAGTACTGTTGGTATGGACGAATTAGTTGCTGGAGGAACATTTAACATATACCCTAACCCAGCTAATGAAAAGTTAAACATTGCTTTAGAATTAATTGATAATGGTGATGCTACTTTAAACATTACTGATATTACAGGTAGAATAGTTAACACTAAATATTTTGGAAACATTTCTGCAGGTACAACTAAATTACCAGTTGATATTAGAAACTTAAACGCTGGGA
>JAQXDJ010000270.1 GCA_029251425.1 Vicingaceae bacterium | reverse complement strand
GTTAGCATTTATTGCATCAGCTGAAGATTTATCACTTAAGATTTCTCCTTTGTAATTAATTGTTACTCTTCTTTTAACGTAATCATTAAATTTTGCTCCTGCATCATCTCTTTGAAGCTCTCGCATTTCTTCTAAACCAATTGCTTGCAAAATGTTTTGCATTTTTTCATTGGTAGTATTTGCTTTTTGAATTGGCTTTAAACTTGAAGCAATAAATGCTAACAAACCACCAACCATAACCACCATTACAGTAGCAAAAACAATTGTATAAACGTTACTATCTCTATTAATAGCCATAATTATGCTGTTTTAACTCGTTTTAATCTTTTCTTAATATTTGATTGAATCACCACATGATCAATTAATGGTGCACATACGTTACCTATTAATATAGCTAACATCATTCCTTCAGGATATGCTGGATTAGCCACTCTAATTAGAATGGCAAGAATTCCAATAACAAGACCATAAACCCATTTTCCTGAATTAGTTTGTGTACCTGTTACAGGATCTGTTGCCATAAACACAGCACCAAAAGCAAAACCTCCAATTACCAATTGGTGTAAAGGTGTTAATTGCATAAATAGATTATCTCCAGCTGCTAAATTGAATACAACAGCCATTAAATAACCTCCAACAAATGTGGACAACATAATTCTCCAACTTCCAATACCAGTTATTAGTAAAAGTAAAGCTCCTAAACCAATTGCAATAACAGATGTTTCTCCAACAGAACCAGGAATAGTTCCAATTATTGACTCCATAATTGAAGGTATTGCATCTGCTCCTCCTTCTACAGCATTCCCTAGAGCTGTAGCTCCAGAATAATTGTCTACTAAAGTTTGTCCTTCTTCTAATGAAGTATTAGTCCATACCTGGTCTCCAGACATTTTTGTTGGGTATGCAAAGAATAAAAATGCTCTTGTTACTAAAGCAACATTTAAAACATTCATCCCAGTACCTCCAAAAACCTCTTTACCTAAAACAACTGCGAAGGCTGTTGCTACTGCTAACATTGCCCAAGGAATATCTACAGGAACAATTAAAGGAATTAACATACCTGAAACTAAAAACCCTTCTTGGATTGCATGCTTGTTAATGGCTGCAAAAACAAATTCAATTCCTAAACCTACTCCATATGAAATAATAATTAATGGAAGAACTTTTATTAATCCGAAAATAATTTTATCAAGAAAAGTAAAAGGAACTCCATCTATAGGGTTTATTGCTAAATAATGTTGGTGTCCAACATTGAAAATTCCAAATAATAGACAGGGAATTAAAGCCAATATTACAATGACCATTGTTCTTTTTAAATCCACACTATCTCTAATGTGAACTCCATTTTTGTTCGTGTGCCCAGGAACAAATAGAAAGGTATAAGTACCATCCCAAACCGCATGAGCTATAGGAAATTTCCCATCACTCTTTGGTTTCATTTTTTGCATAATTTGTTCTAATGCTTTCATTTATTCAATATATCAATTTGTCAATAAATCAATGTAACTTATGTACACTGTTTAATTGCTTAATAATTTTTAGCTAGTTTCTTTTCTTACTAAATCTAATGCTTCTCTTACAATTCTTTGTGTTTCAACTTTAGATGTACAAGCGTACTCACACAATGCAAAATCTTCAGGAGCTACTTCGTAGACCCCTAAATTCTCCATCAAATCAATATCTTTATAGATCATAGATTTCACTAAGTGAACTGGAAAAATATCCATTGGGAAATATTTCTCGTATTGTCCTGCCATTACGAAAGCTCTTTCTTCTCCATTCATATTTGCATCTAAATCTCTTTCTTTATTAGGTGACATAAATGAAAAAGATGTTCTTGACAAACTAAATCCGTCATATCCTATAAAAGGTAACCAACCAAAAAACTT
>JAQXDJ010000214.1 GCA_029251425.1 Vicingaceae bacterium | reverse complement strand
ACATAAAAAATTGATATGGATTATAAAAAACTAAACAATATAATAGGATGGGTTATTTGGTTGATAGCTTCATTTGTATATGTTTCAACTATTGAGTCAACAGCTAGTTTTTGGGATTGTGGGGAGTTTATTGCAACGGCTTATAATTTAGAAGTTGGACACCCACCAGGAGCACCACTTTTTATGTTGGTAGGAAGGTTCTTTACCATGTTTGGTTCAGGTGAGTTAGCAGGTTATTCAATAAATGTTTTATCTGCATTAAGTAGTTCGTTTACTATTTTGTTTTTATTTTGGTCAATTACCATGATTGTTAAGAAGCTGGCTATTAAGTCAGGAGAGATTAATGAGAGTAAAATGATAGCTATATTTGGAGCCGCTGTTGTTGGAGCTTTAGCTTATACTTTTTCTGATTCTTTTTGGTTTTCAGCAGTTGAGGGTGAGGTTTATGCAATGTCATCATTGTTTACAGCATTAGTTTTCTGGGCTATTTTAAAATGGGAATCAGTTGCTTCTGAAAGACATAGCACGCGTTGGATTGTTTTTATAGCTTATTTAATGGGGCTTTCAATTGGAGTTCACCTTTTAAATTTATTAGCTATACCAGCAATGGTTTTCTTGTATTACTTTAAAACAAGAGAGTTAAATTTTAAAAACTTTATGATTGCAGGAGGATTCTCTGTATTAGTTCTTGGTGCTGTGCAGTTTGGAATTATTCCTGGTACAGTTAGCTTAGGGGCTAAATTTGAATTGTTTTTTGTAAACTCTTTAGGGATGGGATTCCATTCAGGATTATTAGCGTTTATTTTCTTACTTGTTGTAGGATTGGGTGCTGGACTTTATTTTACTCAGAAAAATGGAAAAGTTGTTTGGAACACAATTATCTTGTGTACAACTGTTATCTTAATAGGATATTCTACTTATGCAGTAATTATGGTAAGATCTGCAGCTAACCCTCCAATGGATGAAAACAATCCAGAAAACGCGTTTAGTTTACTGTCTTATTTAAATCGTGACCAGTATGGTGCTGCACCATTTTTATCAGGACAGTTTTATAACACGCCTTTAGATGCAAGAGAACCTTACAAAGAAGGAAAGCCAGTTTATTACCAAAACAAAGAAACTGGAAAGTATGAGGAAACAAATGCTGGAGAAAAAACAAAACCAAATTACGATAGTAAAACATCAGGTTTTTTACCAAGAATGTGGAGTTCTCAAGCACATCATAAAAACCACTACGAAATGTGGAGTGGAGGTATTAAAGGGAAGAATAAAAGAGCATCAAACGGAGAAACTATAAAGGTTCCAACTTTTGGAGAAAACTTATCGTTTTTGTTTAATTACCAATGGGGGCATCTTTACTGGAGGTACTTTATGTGGAACTTCGCAGGAAGACAAAATGATGTTCAAAGCACAGTTCCTTCAGATATTACGAATGGAAACTGGATGACAGGTATTTCTCCAATTGATGCAATGCGATTAGGTAACCAAGATAAGTTACCATTGAGCATGACGAATAACCCTGGACATAATAAATACTACTTATTACCATTTTTATTGGGGTTAATTGGTTTGGTGTATCAATTCTATAAAGATCCAAAAGACTGGTTAGTGTTAGGTCTGCTATTTTTCTTTACAGGAATGATGATTAATTTCTATACAAATCCACCATCTCCACAACCAAGAGAAAGAGATTACGCTTATGTAGGTTCTTTTTATGTGTTTGCAATTTGGATTGCTGTAGGAGTTTATGCTTTGTATGAAATTTTAAGTAAGAAAATGCCAAAAACAATTAGTGCTGTTGGAGTGTCTATTACTTGTTTATTATTAGTCCCAACTGTTATGGCAAATCAAAATTGGGATGATCATAATAGAAATGGAGTATATACTGCAAGTGATTTTGCTAAGAATTATTTAAACTCTTGTGCACCTAACTCAATTTTATTTACAAATGGAGATAATGATACATTCCCATTATGGTATGTGCAAGAGGTTTTGCGTTACCGTACAGATGTGAGAGTTGTAAATTTAAGTTTGTTAAATACCGATTGGTATATTGAGCAGATGAGAAGAAAAGCTTGGGAAGCTGATGGTATTCCGCAACGTTTACCTGAATCTAAAATTAGACAAGGAACAAATGATTATTTACCTATCTATGAAAGACCAGAGGTTAAAGGTTTTAGAGATGTAGATGAAATGATCGCTTTTATTGCTGATGATACACCAAAGTCTAAAGTTGGAGTTGGACAAGGAAGAAAGCAAGTGGATTATTTCCCTACAAAAAACTTTAAATTAACGGTAGATAGAGCTACAGTTATTGAAAACGGTACAGTTTCTAAAGAAAATGAGCCTCGTATTTTAGATGCTGTTGAATGGACTGTTAATAAAAGTTATATCATGAAAAATGATTTAATTATTTTAGATATACTAGCTGCTAATGATTGGAAAAGACCAGTTTATTTTGCAATTACTACAGGAGCGGATAGCTATTTAGGATTGACTGAATATTTTCAGTTAGAAGGATTGGCTTATCGTTTAGTTCCATTTAAAGCAAAAAGTTATGATGGACAAACTGGAGAGGTTAATGCTGAAATTATGTATGAGAACTTAATGACTGAGTTTAAGTGGGGAGGAATGAGAGAGAGTGATTTATACATGAATGAAAATAACAGAAGAATGTGTATGAATTTCAGAAATAACTTTGCTCGTTTATCTACCGAGTTTATCAGAACTGGACAGAAGGAAAAAGCTGTTGAGGTATTGGATGAATGTTTAGAAGCAATTCCTGAAAGAAATATTCCTTATGATTACTTTATGTTATCAATAGCTGAAAATTACTATAGATTGGAAGAGTATAAAAGAGGTAATGCAATTATGGGTTCTTTAGTAGATAGATATGAGAATGACTTAAGATACTATGTCTCTTTGAAAGGGAAAGCTAAAAAATCTGTAAAAGATGATTCTGATAGAGCAAGATACATTTTACAGCAAATTATTATGATGACGAATGATCGTTATAAGGAAGCTGGAATGGAGGCTGGAATGCAAGATAGATTTACAAGTATCAATAGTTTGTTGATGAGTCAACCTAACCAATAAGATGATTTAAAAGAGATGAAGAAGTTAGTAAGAAATATGTTAAGAGGATTAGGTTTGTATTCTGCGGCATTAGATGTAGAAAACAAAGTAATCACTGTGTTTAAAAAATCAGAACGAAAAGATTTTTATTCAGAATTTATTAAAGAAGGAGATGTTGTTTTTGATGTTGGAGCCAACAAAGGAAATAGAACAGTTATCTTTTTAGAGTTGGGAGCAAAAGTTGTTGCTGTAGAACCTCAAAAAGAATGTTACGAGCATTTAACAAAGCGTTTTGGTGATACTATCGACTTAATTAAGTTAGGTCTTGGTGAAAAAGAGAGTACTGCTACAATGTATGTTTCAGGATCTACGTTAATCTCTTCTTTTTCTAAAGAGCATGTAGATGTAATGAAAGAAGATCGTTTTAAAGGAGCTGATTGGGGAGATACGATTGAGATACAAATGACAACAATGGATGTGCTAATCGAAAAGTATGGTACGCCAGCTTTTTGTAAGATTGATGTTGAGGGTTATGAGTATGATGTTTTAAAAGGATTATCTAAGCCATTAAAAGCACTTTCTTTAGAATATATTGTTCCTGAGAACACACAGGTATTAGTTGACTGTTTAACGCACTTAGCTAGCTTAGGAAAGATAGAATGTAACTTTTCTTATGGTGAATCAATGAAGTATAATTTACCTCAATGGAAATCAGGCGCAGATATGATTACTTATATCCAAACAAAAGAATTTACAGATACATCTTACGGAGATGTTTATATTAAGTTTGTATAGTTAATTAGAAAAATAAAGCAACAAAAAAGCCGAAGCATTTTGCTTCGGCTTTTTTGTTGCTTTATTTTTCAATCTTAGTAACCGAATATCTCTTCTAAAGATAGCTCTTGTACTTCGCCCATTTCTTTTAAAACATTCATCTTAACTAGCTCTTTGTTTCCAATAACTAAGTAAGTGTAGTTTTTTCCAGCAATGTTGTTGTTAAAGAATGTTTTTAAGTCGGCTAATTGTAACTCTTTAATTTGTGGATAAATCGTTTCGTTAATATCAGCATCTCTTCCCATTTCTTTAGCAGATAAATAGTTCCAGAATAATCTTGAACGCTTTGTTCTTGAAGTTTCAATTTTCTTTAAAGCTGCAATTTTAGAATCTTGAAATTGATCTTCAACTTCTGGCATTTCATTCATTAGCTCCATAATTGCTTTTTTAGCTTCTGCTAATTTATCTACTTGAGTTCCAACATAAGCTCTAATAAAGTGAGATTTATTTGGTTTTCTTGGAGTAGTATAAGCTGCATAAGCAGAGTAAGCTAACGCTTTTGATTCTCTTATCTCTTGGAAAATAATAGAAGATAATCCACCACCAAAATATTGGTTAAATACATTAGTAGTTGCAGCTAAATCTTTATTATAAGGTCCTGCATTAGATAGCATCATAACTTCCGACTGCACCATATCATAATCAACAAAATAAACTTTGTTACTTTCCATTGATAATTCTGTAAATTCTTTAGCAGCAATTAATGGTTTTAATGTTTCAGGTGTTTTATGGTTTTCATTTAATAAAGACTTTACAGCTTCAATGTTTTTTCTACCATAATAATAAATGTAGTGCTCGTAAGAAGTTAACTCCTTAATTTTTGCAACTAAATTATTAGGGTCTAAAGCTTTCAACTCGTCAGCACTTAAAATGTTTTTAATTGGAGAATCTTCACCATACATTCCATAGTTCATTAATCCACCATAAAGGATAGCTCCTTTATTTAATTTGGTGTCTGCTCTATCTTTTAATTTATCAGCTACTCCGTTTTCAAAAGCCTCTTGGTTAGGTTGAACGTTAGCTAAAATGTGTTCAAATAATTTAACACCTTCCTCTAAAGATTCGTCTAAACCAGAAAGTGTTACATAAACTCTTTCTTGTGCAGCATAAACACTATAGCTTAAACCTAGTTTAAATAGCTCTAATTGTAATTCGTTAGCAGAATATTTATCCGTACCTAAATACTCTAAATATTCAACAGCAAGCGCCATTTCTTTATCACTATAAGAACCCATATCTAAAATGTAGTTCAAGCTAAATGTTTCGTTAGTAGTATTCTCAACATAATAAAGAGGTACTCCTGAAGCTAATTTATCTTCTTTAATGTCTTCTTTATAGTTGTCGAAAGCAGGAGTCATTCTTGATGATTCCATTTTTTCAAAATTAACAGCAAAAGTAGAAGCAGTATCTCTGTTTAATTGTACTTGAGTAATCGCTGGTTTTTCTACTTTAGGATTATCTCCTTCACCAGTTTCTTTGTAAACTACGACATAGTTCTCTTTAAAGTATTTGTTGGCAAAAGCAATAATATCTGCTTTAGTAACTTTACTTAATTTATCATTTGTGTTTACAACCTCAGACCAATTTTGTCCCATGATAAAAGCATTGGTCATTTTACCAGCTCTAGCAGAGTTGTAAAGATTACGTTGTTGCTCACTTAATTTGAAATCTTTGATAACTGCAGGTAACATCCATTCTTCAAATTCTCCTGCTTTAATTTTTTCAATTTGTGCTAGTAATAAATCTTTTACTTCTTCTAAAGATTGTCCTTCTCTTGGGTTTCCAGACATTTCAAAAACAGAATAATCTTTCATTGTTTGAGGGCTAGAATAAGCATCTAATACTTTTTGACCCTTAATTAAGTTTAAGTCAATTAATCCAGCCTGTCCGTTATTTAATAACCCATCAAAAAGATTTAACATATAAATATCTTCACCTTTTACACCTGGTAATCTATATCCAATATTAACCCATGAAGCATCACTACCTTTTACAGTAACGTAAACGGGCTCTTTAATTTCATCTTCAACAGCAGGAGCGTAAGTTGGAACTTCTTGACTTTTATAATCTCCAAAATATTTTTTAATTAAGTCAACTGTTTTGTCAGGATCTAAATCTCCAGAAAGAACAATTGCCATATTGTTAGCAACATACCTGTCGTTAAAATATTGGTGAATTTTCTCCATTGAAGGATTTTTTAAGTGCTCACTTGTTCCAATTGTAGTTTGAGTTCCGTAAGTATGCTTCTTAAATAAATTTTCAGACATTGTTTCGTAAGCCAACCAGTAATCGTTGTCTTTACCTCTATTATATTCTTCGTAAACAGCTTCTAATTCTGTGTGGAATAATCTTAAAACTAATTCACTAAATCTTTCAGATTCTATTGCTAACCATTTTTCAATTTCGTTTGATGGAATATCATTAATGTAAACAGTTTGTTCAACAGAAGTGTAGGCATTTGTTCCTTTAGCACCAATAGAACTAATCATTTTGTCATACTCGTTTGGCACAGCAAATTTTGCTGCTTCACCTGAAAGGCTGTCAATTTGATGATAAATAGCTTTACGCTCAGCTTCATCAGTAACAGTTCTTCTTGCTTCATATAAATCAGAAATTCGTTTTAATAAAACTTTTTCTTCTTCCCAATTAATTGTAGCAAGTTTAGAAGTTCCTTTAAAAACCATGTGCTCTAAATAATGAGCTAAACCAGTAGCATCTGCAGGGTCTTGTTTGCTTCCAGTATTTACTGCTATGTTTGTTTGAATTCTAGGTTCATCTTTATTTACAGACATGTAAACTTTTAAACCGTTATCTAACGTGTAGATAAATGTATTTAATACATCACCTTCTACAGTTTCGTATTCATATTTATAAGAAGTTTCTTTGTTGTCTTTTTTTGAGTCTCCGCCACATGCAACGAGAATAAGACTTGTAATTATTACAAATGATAATTTTAATGCTTTGATATTCATTGTTTTATTATTAGGTTAAAATAAATGAACGCCAAATGTATCGAAAAAATATTAGAATAGATTATGCGTAGCCAACATCCATGTTGAGTGTTTTTACAAGTTCCTTTAGATGCGGATTGTTTTCACTCATTTTTACAAATTTTTCTTGAGGAGTATAAGCTTTCTTAGTTTTAAAATCTTTGTTAATAGATGATTTCACCTCTAAATCGTAGTTGGAAAGTTCTTTCCTGATATAATCTAAAAAATCAGATTTTTGAGCTTCAAATTCATCAGCTAAAGCTTTATTTTCAACTAATAAATTAATCAGATTATTTTCAACACTAGGAATTACTTCAAAAATGGAAGCCAAACTATCTTTTCCTTTTTCTTTAAGAATGATTTTAAAATTCTTTACAGAACTAGCGAACTCTTCTGGTGTAAATTCTTTTTTAGGTCTATTCCTTACATCTATTTCGGCAGCCTCAATGGTTTCTTTTTTCTGAGTGGCAGGATTAATAGATATAGAGTTTGAAAAAGAACGTGTTGAGCTTCTTTTTAATGTAGGCTTTTCTGATTTTTCTTCAACTGTATTTTTTGGAAGTAAAGCACTTAAACTAGGTTTTGGTTCTGCGGCTATATTCGGTTCCGATTGAGGTGTATTATAATTTACTCTTGTTTTTTTTATTGAAGCATCTAAAGCAGGGTTCTTACTTTGTTCTGTTTTCGGGCTCGTTAAATTTCCTTTGTGGTAAAAAGGTAAGTTAATTATGGGC
>JAQXDJ010000177.1 GCA_029251425.1 Vicingaceae bacterium | reverse complement strand
ACAGCTGGCAATAAGTACTAACAATGATATGTAAAATACTCTACTCATTAATTATCGCATTCTTGCCATCTTTTTAGTTTCAACTAGTTCTCCATTAATGTAAAGCGAATAGAAGAAGATTCCGTAACCTAATTCTTCTCCTTTTACCTCTACTTGGCTATTGGTTTCAGTTAACATAACACGCTTTAATTGTTTACCTGTAACATCTGTTATCACTACTTCACCCTCTGTTGCCTCAGGTAAAGTTACTTCTAATACGGTGTTCTCATTAAATGGGTTAGGGTAATTGTTTAACGTATATAATTCTTTAGTTAACGGTTGTTGAGCATCATTTACTGTGCTTGCATCATTATTGTTAGCTCCACGACTTGCAACTGGATTGAGTACAATTGCCTCTGCATAACGCTCGGTTGTTTCTCCTTTAAAAAAGGACAAGGCATTTTGAGCTTTTATGGCTATTGGCTGATTGGTTTGTGCAAGTTCTCTTATTATCAACTCATCTGCTGCTGTTAAATTTGAAAAACTACCCGATATTGATATTTTATCTTTTACAACTGTATAATAATCACAAAACTTCTCTATTTCTAAAGCTTTTTCGCTATTGGGTGTTGCCAGTTCCATTTGTGCTGCATCTGCTCTTAATTCGGTTATTAATTGAGCTGCTTGCTGCTGATCTTTATTTACAACCATAGTTATTAATGACATTTTATCCTCAACAGTTTTATCCTGATTTAATAAGGTTTCTACATCTGTTAATTGATGCGCATCTAAACATAACCTTACATATTTATTTTTAGTTAATTGTATGGATTTGTCCAACTGCTTAATATGGTTTTCAATCTTTCCCTGAAATGGCAACGATTAAAACTTTTGCCAGTGATTCTAGCCTTCATTTAGAATCACCTACTATGCTCAACAGACAAAAAAGTTACATTGGAAACGGCTTAATATTAGAGCACATAAAGCAATATTATGATGAGCCAAAAACCTTTGAAAGCTTCGTAACACTTAGCCAAGAGACCCAAGCTAAAGGAATGCAAATGGCAATACAAGCACACCTAAATAACCAACCACATTGTATGGGAAGTCTATTTTGGCAACTCAACGATTGTTGGCCAGGTCCAAGCTGGAGTATTATTGATTATCACGGAAATAAGAAGAAAGCTTATGATGTTGTGAAAGAAGAGTTCGAGTAAGACTTACTCAATAGTTATCTCATCTAAAAACAGCCAAGATGATCCCCCTGCACCCAAATGCCAATCCGGTACAATTCCGTAACTTTTTGCGATTACTTTTATGTACCTGTATTGTATTTTTCCTTTTGCTAAAAGTTCAAACTCTTGCGTAAAAGCGCCATGCTTATTGTCTGGAAATTCATTATTAATCATCCCAATTGGCGCAAATCCTTTTCCGTTATCTGAGCCTAAAAACTCAACTTTAGTAGGGTAAAAAATCCATGATTTAATATCTTGTAAAGCTCCAACACTTAACTTATTAATAGTAGTCACTTTCCCTAAATCAACTATTGCTTCTACATCTTTACCTTGGTAACCTTGCCAAAATCCTGTTCTGAAATTAACACTTCCTTTTAGGTAATTGATTAAAGCATCATCTCCACCTCCTGAGTATTGGTTACTGTATTCCGTTTTTAACTCAATTGATCTTCCGCCTTTAATTTTCTTATAACTCGCATTAACCAAATGGCTTTGAACATTATTTTTAATAGCATAAACTGCTATGTCAGCTGATTCTTTTATTGCAAATGATGTTTTATACTTTTTAAAATCTGCCTTGTTAATTGTATAAAAAATTTCAGATTCATTATCAACACATACCAACTCAATCACAATAGAATCAGTAAATGTTTGTGAAGGTGAAGAAAAATATGGAACAGCTGTAATTTCATTTGTTTCACTTATCTCAGCTACCGGAACATTTCCTTCTCCAACCCCAAATGATTTATTTGGTTTCACACCCATTTCAAAAACCAATTCTCCGCCAGCCATAATTGCTGAATGTTTTAAAAATGATTTTGAATAAGCTGCTCCATTCAACGTAGCTGATTGAATGTAAATATTTTCATCAGACAAATTATTAGCAACAATCTTAAAGTTATTCCCATTTTCAAGATTTATTATTGCTTCATTAAAATGAGGTGTACCAATAGCATAATAATCCAAACCTGGTGTTACAGAATAAAAACCCATTGAGCTTAATACATACCACGCTGACATTTGTCCACAATCTTCATTACCAGATAATCCTTCAGGCGTATTACTATACTGCTCGTTTAAAATCTGATTTATCTTTTCTTGAGTTTTCCATGGTTTACCAATGTAATTGTACAAATATGCCATATGATGGCTCGGCTCGTTTCCATGTGCATATTGCCCTATCAATCCTGTAATATCAACTTGATGTCTTCCGCTTAACTCCATCTCAGTTGCAAACAATTCATCTAGTTTGTTCTCAAACTTTTCCGCACCTCCATAAAGCTTAATTAATCCCGAAATATCTTGTGGCGAAAACATACTATATTGCCAAGAGTTGGCTTCAGTAAAATTAAAATTCACTTCAGATGGGTTAAAACCATAACTCCAACCACCGTTCATTTTAGACTGCATAAATCCCACATCAGGATTAAAAATATTTTTATAATACTGTCCTCTTTTGATGTAGTCATTATAAACAGCTTCATTTTTCAACTCTTTAGCCATTTCTGCTATACACCAATCATCATAAGCATATTCTAATGTTTTAGAAACAGACTCTGCTTCATCTCCAGCAGCAATAAATCCTTTACGTTTATAAGCTTCCAAGCCTAATTTATCCAATGTTGCACTGTGCTGCATTGCTGCTAATGCTTTATCAGCATCATAACCTCTAATCCCTTTTAAATAAGCATCAGTAATTACTGGCACTGCATGATAACCTATCATACATCCTGTTTCATTCCCTGCTAGCTCCCAAACTGGCAATTCTCCTCCTTGTTCATAATGTTTTAAAAATGTATTGATAAAAGCATTGGTTTTATCTTGTTCAATAATTGAATAAAGCGGATGTGCCGCCCTAAAAGTATCCCACAAAGAGAATATCGTATAAACCTCTGTATTGTCCGTTTGATGAATTTTTTGATCCATTCCTCTATACTCTCCAGTAACATCAGAAAAAACATTTGGAGCAATCATTGTATGATATAATGCTGAATAGAAAACTGACAACTTATCTTCATTAAAACTCTTTACTTCAATTTTACCTAAAGCTTGCTCCCATTCTACCTTAGCATCATTTTTATACTTTTCGAAATCCCAATGTGGTGCTTCAGCCTCTAAATTAGCTCTTGCACCCTCTATACTCACTGCTGAAATTCCAACTTTTAGCATTATTTTTTCTTCAGATTTAGCTTCAAAACTTAAAGCAAGTTGATTAACATCCCCCTCATTTACTATTCCATAAAGTGATTTATTGTTAAATTCTTTACTTGCCTGAATCACAAAATAAACATGCTGCTGTTCAGCCCATGCCTTAGAAATTCTAAAGCCCTCAATTTCTTTAGTATTAACTACATTAATATCAAAATCCAATAATTTATCTCGATGTGTTAAATCTAAAATAAGATTTGAAGTACCTTCATTATTAAAACCATATTCATGGATTCCAACTCTTTTTGTTGTTGTTAATCGCACATCAATATCGTGCTCAGCTAAGTTCACTTCATAATAACCTGGATTGGCCTTTTCAGTATCCTTACTAAACCAAGAAGCATATCCATTTTCTGCACCCGGTTTGTACCCGTTATCAAATTGAACCGCTCCTTGTGTTGGCATCAACAGAATATCTCCATAATCACTTACTCCTGTTCCACTTAAGTGCGTGTGAGAAAATCCATAAATAATAGAATCGGTATTATGATAACCAGAGCACCCATCCCAACCTTCTAATCGTGTATCAGGACTTAATTGCACCATCCCAAAAGGAGTAGTTGCTCCCGGGTAAGTATGCCCATGCCCCCCTGTTCCAATAAATGGATTAACCAATTCATAAGGACTCTTTTCTGAAAACTGTTTTTCTGTTGTTTGTTCTTGATTACAAGATATAAATACTGTAATAATTGCTGTTATTGCAACAACCTTAGTTAAGTTCAACTTTTTCAAAATTTTCTTTTTTTAATTCATTCCACACTAAAGAACTTGCACCTAAAATTGCCGCGTTTCCACTTTTTAAGCCTGAAGGTACAATATTGACTTTATTCTTAAATATTAGTAATAAGTTTTCCTCCATGTATTTTTTTGTAGGATCAGTTATAGACTCTCCTGCATTTGCTAATCCACCAAATAAAACAATCATTTCTGGACATGTAATAGCAACTAAATTAGCTAAACTAAAACCTAGTTTTTTAGCTGTATAATCAAAAATTTCTTGTGCTAATGAATCACCTTTTTTTGCGGCTTCAGCAATAGACTTAGCTGTTATCTTTTCATCAGAAACATCTCTTAACACACTTGGCTTAGAATAACGTGCCAGCATAATTTGAGCAGTTCTTACAATTCCTGTTGCCGAAACATAAGTTTCTAAACAACCTCTTCTTCCACAAGCACACTCCCTACCATTTTCTTCAATAATTGTATGACCTAGCTCTCCTGCAAAACCATCATAACCATACACTAATTCTCCATTACAAACAATACCACTCCCCAAACCCGTACCTAATGTTACTACCACAAAATCATTTACATCTTTTGCGACACCATAAGTCATTTCTCCTATTGCAGCAGCATTTGCATCATTAGTTACATAAACAGGAACATCAAAATATTTTTGAAATAGCTTAATTAAGTTTACAACCCCTTTCCATTTAAGATTAGGCGCATACTCAATTGTTCCATTGTAATAATTTCCATTAGGAGCTCCTATTCCAATACCAACAGTATTAATTCCATCTAACGAAATTAGTATTACCTGTATTTGTTCAAATATTGCTTTAACTAGTTTTTCTGGTGTAGGAAAATCTGTAGTTAACAAACTTTTCTTTTCCAAACAATTCCCATCTTCATCTACAATCCCAAAAACGGTATTAGTCCCTCCTATATCTATTCCTATTGCAACGTTTTTCATAAACTTTCTACTTTTTTACTATAATATAATATATATGCATAGCACAACATTATTAAAACAAAAGCTATTTTAAATCCACTAAAATCTGTAAACAAACCAAACAGTGGAGGAACAAAAGCTCCACCTGCAATTGCAGTACATAACAGCCCTGAACCATGAGGTTTTAGCTCCCCTAAACCATCTATTGCTAAACTAAATATGGTTGGAAACATAATTGAATTAAACAACCCAACAGCTAATATAAACCACATAGAGATTAATTCTGAAGTTAAAACTGAGCCCATAATACACGCTATTGCTAATAATGCAAAAACACCAAGGACTTTATTGGGTGGGAAAACCTTTGTTAAATAAGACCCTACAAATCTTCCAACCATAGCTCCCGACCAATAAAAAATAACGAACGCAGCAACCACACCTTTTCCATCTATCGTTTGTAAATCAGTTCCATGAACCAAACGAGCAATTGAATTCATCAATTCGTTTTGACGAATAATTTCTGCCAAATTCATCTCCATAAAATAATTAACCAAATAACTACCAACAGCAACCTCTGCACCTACATAAACAAATATTCCTATTACCCCTAAACTTAATCTCTTATGCTTTAAAGCTTTACCATAGCTTGTATCTAATGCTTTATTTAAAATTTGAGGGAGCTTAACAAATTTCACAACTACAGCTAGTGCTACTAATGCTAAAGCCAAAACAATAAAAGGTTTTTGCACTGCGGCTGCTTCCGTTACAAAATAAGCCTCTTTAACTGCTAACTCCAATGCTCCTATTTCTTCAGAAGTTTTTATATTATCACTTAAAATAAGTGTAGCTCCTAATGCAGGAGCTATTGCAGTACCTAACGAATTAAAAGCTTGAGATAAGTTTAACCTACTTGAAGCTGAAGCTTCATCTCCCAATACGGTAACATAAGGATTTGCCGCCACTTGCAAAACAGTCATTCCACTTGCTAAAATAAAATAGCCCAACATAAACAATGGGAAGACCCTAAAAGCTGCTGCTGGATAAAACAACAAGCAGCCAGTCCCCATAACTCCTAAACCTAATATAATTCCTTTTTTGTAACCTATTTTATGTAATAAACTGCCTGCAGGAATAGATACTAATCCGTAAGCTATAAAAAAAGCAAATTGAACCATTCCTGCTTGAAAATAAGTTAATTCAAAAATCTCTCTTAATCGAGGTATCAATGAATCTACTAAAACAGTGATTAGCCCCCACATAAAAAAAAGTGAGGTTAATAAGATAAAAGCTTTTTTATAAGATGTATTATTTGACATTATATTTCTTATTTACTAGAGTGCAAATTACAAATTTCTAAAACGATTTAGTAGCTTTGTTTACGCTTTTCTTATTAAAGAACTATAAAACTATGAAAAAAACAACATTAGCAGACGTTGCAAAAAGCTTAAATGTATCTAAAACATTAATTTCTTTAGTTTTAAACGGAAGAGGCGATGAAAAAGGCATTAACAAGGATACTCAAAAAAGAGTTTTAGAAAGAGTAAAAGAACTCAACTATAAGCCTAATCAGTTTGCTAGAGGTTTACGTATTGGAAAATCTAATACATTTGGATTAGTGGTTGCAGATATTTCTAACTCTTTTTATGCCAGAATGTGCAGGAGCATTGAAGATAACGCCAACAAACATGGTTACAATCTAATTATTTGTAGTTCTGATGAAGATCCTGAGAAAGAATCCAAATTAATTCAAATGCTTATTGACAGGCAGGTTGACGGACTAATTATTTCTACCACTCAAAAAAACAACAATGACATTTCTTTATTAAAAAAGAATAAATTCCCTTTTGTTTTAATTGATAGACATGTTCCTAAAGTTGACTCTAACTATGTAATAGTTGATAATAAACAAGGCGCAAAAAATGTTGTTGAACATTTAATCAAATTAGGAAATAAAAAAATAGGGCATTTAACAATTAGCCCTTCACACCTTAGCACACTAAAAGATAGGACTCTTGGCTATAAAGAAGCATTAAAAGAAAATGGAATTAGAGTTGACAATAGTCTAATAAAAGAAATATCTTTTGATAACATTAAAGCAGATGTTAAAAGAGAAATTAAAGAATTACTAAGCCCGCCACAAAGTATTAATTCTCTATTTGTGGCCAACAACAATATTGCTGTAGCGTGCTTAGAATGTTTTCAAGAAATGAACATAAGGATACCTCAAGATATAGCTCTTGTGAGTTTTGATGATATTGACACCTTTAAACTTTGTTACCCTCCAATAACTGCTGTTGCACAACCTGTTGAAGAAATGGGGCAAGAAGCTATCAATATGCTCATTAATCAAATTAAAAATGAAGA
>JAQXDJ010000145.1 GCA_029251425.1 Vicingaceae bacterium | reverse complement strand
ATATCCAATCTCGTGCTATTGTTGAAATGCGATTAAGACAGTTAACAGGTCTAGAGCAAGATAAATTAAGAGCTGAGTATGATGCTTTAATGGAGACGATTAAAGATTTACAGGATATTTTAGCAAACGAATCTCGTAGAATGCAAATCATTAAAGATGAATTGATTTACATTAGAGATAAATATGGTGATGAGAGAAGAAGTGTTATTGAATATGCTGGAGGAGATTTTAGTATAGAGGATATGATTCCAAATGAAAAAGTGGTTGTTACTATTTCTCATTTAGGTTATATGAAACGTACATCTTTATCAGAATATAGATTACAGAATAGAGGTGGAGTTGGCTCTAAGGGAACTGCTACTAGAGACGCTGATTTTGTACAAGAATTATTTGTAGCAAGTACACATAATTACTTATTAGTGTTTACAGAAAAAGGGAAATGTTTCTGGATGAGAGTGTTTGAGGTACCGGAAGGGACTAAACAAGCAAAAGGAAGAGCAATCCAAAACTTAATTAATATAGAATCAGACGATAAAGTATTGGCTTATATTAATGTGCAAGACATTAAAGATCAAGAATACTTAAAGCGACCAGCAACACAAGATGATATTGATCATGGATTTGCTGAGACTTTAGATGATTTAGTAGATCAGTACTACATTATAATGTGTACTAAAAATGGTACAGTTAAGAAAACTGCTTTAGAAGCTTATTCTCGTCCAAGAACAAATGGTATTAATGCTATTACTATTAAGGAAGGAGATCAGTTGTTAGAGGCTAAATTAACAACAGGAACTGATGAAATATTGATGGCATTAAGATCTGGTAAAGCTATTCGTTTTAACGAAAGAAAAACTAGACCAATGGGTAGAAATGCTTCAGGTGTTAGAGGAATTAGATTAGGGCATGATAAAGATGCTGTAATTGGTATGATTACTATTCCTGATTCAAGTGATTCTAACGTATTAGTTGTTTCTGAAAATGGTTATGGAAAGCGTTCTGACATTGAAGATTACCGTGTAACCAATAGAGGTGGGAAAGGAGTTAAAACAATTAGTGTTACAGATAAAACAGGAGATTTAATTGCGATTAAGAATGTAACAGATAATGATGATTTAATGATTATTAATAAATCTGGTATTGTTATTCGTTTAGCAGTTGAAGATCTAAGAGTTATGGGGAGAGCTACACAAGGTGTGAAATTAATTAACTTAAAAGGTTCTGATACGATTGCGGCTGTTGCTAAGGTTGAAAGATCTGAAGAAGATGACGTGGAAGATGCAATTGTTTTAGATGAGGATGGAAATCCAATTGTTAATGAAAATACTGAAGAATCTGAAGGGAATACATCAGAGGGAGATAATGGCAAGGAAGTTGATAATAACGATGAAGATTAAAAATAAAAAACAATAACGATGAAAAAGTATATTTTAATATTAGCAGCTACTGTCGTAACAGGGGGGCTTTCTGCACAAAAAAATAAAGTAGTAAGTGCTTATAATTATGATAAAGCATTTCAGAGGTCAGGAAAATGTAAAGAATTGGTTAGTGGGGTTGAGGCAATTAATTCTGCAATAGAAAATGATCAAACAAAAAGTTGGGCTAAAACTTGGTATTATAGAGGTAATATTTATTTTAATATAATTGCAAGTAAAGATAGTGAGTGTAAAGCTATCGATGTAGATGCTTTAGATAAGTGTACCGATTCTTATTTAAAAGCATTGGTATTAAATTTTGATAACCCAGAATTAAAGAAGTTAGACCTGCAAAAAGAAGACGGTTCTGATATGATCAAATTTTTAGGAGCATTACAAGATAGACCTAAAATGGATGATGAATCTTATACTTCTAATATTATGGGAAGAAAACTTCCTGGGTTGGCTGGAGAATATGCAAATCAAGGTATTACTAAATTCAGTAATAAAGATTATAAAGGAGCTCAACAAGATTTCGGTAAATCGATGATGCTAAGTCAGATGGCAGGTAGATTAGATACAATGTTAATGTATAATACGGCATTAGCTTCAGAATATGCGGAAGATTATGAGACTGCAAAGCAGGTTTATGATGGTTTAATTATGATGAAATATAATGTTGATGGAGCTGGACCAGATTTGTACAAGTCTATGCATAAAATTTACATGAAAGAAGAGGATAATGTAAAAGCTGCTGAATACATTTCTAATGGAAGAAAAGCATACCCAGAAGATAATAGTTTACTAGTATTAGAATTAGAGGGCTTTTTACAATCTGGAAATAATGATGAGGCCTTAGCTAATTTAAATACAGGAATTACAAATGACCCTAAAAATGCAGTGTTGTATTTCGCTAGAGGGACAGTTTATGAGAATTTAAAAAATAAGGATAAGGCGGTTGCAGATTATATAAAGGCAATTGAGTTAAATCCTGACTATTATGATGCATCTTTTAATTTAGGAGCTTATTATTTTAATTCTGGAGCTGATAAAATTAATGAGTCAAATAAATTGCCATTGAATGAAACAAAGAAGTATGATGCGTTTAAGGCTGATGCTAAAAAGGATTTTGAAGCAGCAGTTCCTCATATTGAAAATGCGCATAGAATTAAGCCAGGTGATGGAGCAACAGGGGAGATGTTAATTAACCTTTATACGCAAACGGGACAGTATGATAAGGCAAAAGAAATTAGAACTAAATTTGAGTAAGTAGTTTTGTCAAGCAATAATAAAAAAGGGAGTTCATTTTTGAACTCCCTTTTTTATTCCTTAGCCTTTAAGGCTCTAACAATTTTAGGAATCATAACATCATAACCTGAATTTTTAAATTTGATTTTATTGTCAAGTTTTTTGTAGCGTGTATAATGAAGATCTTTTTCATTTTTTAAGCTAATTCCACGTAACCATATATTTAAGTTTCTTGTAGTATTTGATCTTTTAAGAATCTCATCATAATCAGACTTAACAATAGTTTTATACTTTTCTAAGCTATTGTTTAGATTCTTAGATTCGTAAATTTCGCATTGAAGGTACTCTATTTCATTAGCTCCATATTTTCCAAAAATATTTTTTGATTGTTGACTTACATCGCCAAAATTAATGTATTCTCCACGTATTTTTTTTAATACATCGCTTACACCATATCGTAACTCTGGATATAATAATGCTATAAGTTCATTGTATTCAGTTAAACTTCTATTTTTAATATCACTTAACAGGTAAAATTCCTTATTCGGAAAATGAGCAATAAGGCTATCTTTTATTACTTGATTAATATTTGTTTTGTCATTGGTTAAGTATGCTCTTTCTTGACCTTGTTTTACAAAAGCAACAAAATCATCTATAAAAATAATCTTTTTTCTAAAAACAGAATCAGTACTAACTTTTTCTAGAAGGCATTTATCCATATTGTTACTTACTTGAAGTGAATTTATATAGCCTTTAAAGTATCTGTCTCTTAATTTGAGGTCAACCAAGCTTTTTCCATATGTAAGTAAACATTCGTTACATTTCAAAGCTTTTCCTAGAGAATTGAAAAATTCAATGGCTTCGTTATAGGTATTAAATTTAACATCATCTTCCCAATAAAATTTAGCTTTGATGCTATCTAGTTCATAGCTGTATAAAGGTGCCAACTCTATGTCGAGCTCTTCAAAAAAACTTTTTGTGATAGGAACTTTCTTTAAAAGATTATTAATTCGTAAAGTATCATAATTCCCATAAGTTAAAAAATGTTTATCCCATATTTCAGGGTTATTGTTCCCTAAAATCCTGATTGATTCCATAATATAATAGACATAAGTAATGTTGTCAGGTTCTAGTAGGTGAAAACGGAAAGATTGTTCTAGACAAGAATAATAATTTTCATTTTGTTTTAAATACTTAAGAGATTCAGATTTAGCGATAATTCTACTTTTGTTAAAAAAGTCTTCGCTAATTACAAAATATACCCCATTATCCGTTTTGTCGTATTGTGTAAAACGATTAAAAGCGTTTAACCTTTCTTTAGATGTTGCATGTGGAATAAGTTCTGGTTTGTTCCATTTTGATGATTTTTTATGCCCTCTTGTCTCTCGGGCTTTGATTGATTCAAACATATTGAACAATTCGGATGTTTTATACCTTGAATTTTTTAGCCATAAAAAAGCTAAAGAGTCTGCCTCTAGTTCTTGGTTTTTGGAATACCTAAAACTGGTCCAATCTCTTTGTACCAAGCCGTTTCCAAATTCTCCAAACTCGTTCTTAATAAAGTGCAAAAATGAATGCTGTGATATAAGGTGTGCTAATTCGTGAGCAATAACTGCTGCAAGTTTAGCTTCGGTGTTTACATCGCTAAGAAGACCAATATTTACATAAATATTCCCAGCAGGACTTGCAAATGCGTTTGGCTCTCCAGATTTATTAATATAGACATGGAAGTTTGTGTTGGATTTATATTTTTCTGGTAAAACTTCTTGAAGAATATTATTTAAGTAATCTTCTAATTCAGTCCAGTTAGAATAAATGTTTCCACTTTGTAATAAGGAGCTTTCTGAATGTGCTACGTAATCAGAGAATTTATATGAAACCTTTTCATATTTACCTCTTTTAGAATAGCTAGGAATTTGATCATAGATTGAATTACGTAATTCACTTATGCTAGTTTTAAATTTTGATGGTATTGTATCACTATCCTCTAAGCCAAAATCAATACTTACTTGGCTAAATAAAGAAATTGGAAATAGTAAAAATAGAATAATATATTTCGTCATTATAAATAAAGATATAACATAAGAAAGAGAGTAGAGGTTTTTTTTTATTTATAAGTTA
>JAQXDJ010000092.1 GCA_029251425.1 Vicingaceae bacterium | reverse complement strand
CAATGGTGAAACAATAATAGCTGTTCCTTCAGAAATTAGTGCTGGCAGCTGATAACAAAGAGATTTACCTCCACCGGTTGGCATAATGACAAACGAATCATTTCCCTCCAATAGGTTTTGTATTACTTCTTCTTGATCTCCTTTAAAAGTATTAAATCCAAAATGTTTTTTGAGAGAATCGGTTAACGGTGTGTTTAACGGCTGCATTAAATTGTAGTTTCTTTAGAATTCATTTACATTTGTACATAAATGTACGACAATTTAATTAGTCTCATTTATTTTTTATAAAAACTTATCGACTTGAGCTCAGCAAAAGAAATAAAACAAATTGCAAAGAAAACATTAGAAATTGAAGCAAATTCTATTAAAGGGTTAATTGATTTTATT
Source organism: Vicingaceae bacterium (assembly GCA_029251425.1). Classification (GTDB taxonomy): domain Bacteria; phylum Bacteroidota; class Bacteroidia; order Flavobacteriales_E; family Vicingaceae. Next base: position 4,072 of record JAQXDJ010000092.1, on the reverse strand, counting down.
AATGATGACTTTGTAAAAACAATTGAACTTATTTTAGCCTCGAAAGGTAGACTGGTCATTACTGGAATAGGAAAAAGTGCTAACATTTGCCAAAAAATGGTTGCTACCCTAAACTCTACTGGAACGCCAGCTTTATTTATGCACGCAGCAGATGCAATACATGGTGATTTAGGAAACGTACTAAAAGATGATATTGTAATTTGTCTTTCTAAGAGTGGAAATACTCCAGAAATAAAAGCATTGGTTCCCTTGGTTAAAAATTTTGGAAACCCACTAATTGCTATTACAGGAAATTCTGAATCATTTTTGGGACAACAAGCAACTCATGTTTTAAACACATTTGTAGAAAAAGAAGCGTGCCCAAACAATCTTGCTCCAACTAGTAGCACAACTGCACAACTAGCTATGGGAGATGCTTTAGCGGTTTGCCTTTTAGAAGTTAGAGGGTTCGACAGCAAAGATTTTGCAAAATTTCACCCTGGAGGTGCACTAGGGAAGCAACTCTTTTTAAAAGTTTCTGATATTTACCCTAACAACGAAAAACCTGAAGTTTCACCAAATAGCACAATAAAAGATGTTATTGTAGAGATTTCTTCTAAACGCTTAGGAATTACTGCTGTTACTGAAAACAACGTTTTAAAAGGGATTATTACAGATGGGGATTTAAGAAGAATGCTCGAAAACTCAACTAATATAAATACACTTACAGCTACAACTATTATGAGTACCTCTCCTAAAACAATTGGAGAAAACGAAATGGCAACAACTGCTTTAAAGCAAATGCAAAACAGTAACATTACTCAACTTATTGTTGCTAATAAAAATGAATACTTAGGCGTAATTCACTTACATGACTTGCTAAAAGAAGGGATAGTTTAACCCTATCTCAACACCAACAACCTTTCTGAATCTAACTTTATAAAAATAAAAAGTAAGATTGTAAAAGACCACAATGATGACCCTCCATAACTTATAAATGGTAACGGAATCCCAATTACTGGAGCTAAACCAATGGTCATTCCAATATTTATTAGGAAATGAAAAAACAATATGGAAGCAACCGCATAACCATAAATCCTACTAAATATTGAACGTTGACGTTCTGCCAAAAACAATATCCGTAAAAATAGCCCTATATAGATACACACCAAAATAAAAGCCCCTACAAACCCCCATTCCTCACCAATGGTACAAAAGATAAAATCAGTACTCTGTTCAGGAACAAAATCGAACTTTGTTTGAGTTCCTTCTAAAAATCCTTTTCCAGCAAATCCTCCAGAACCAATCGCTATTAAAGACTGCTTAATATTCCAGCCATTCCCTTGTCTCAATTCTCTTAAACTAAAACGTTTTGCACCAATATCATCACGTATCGCTTGTTTATCTTCTTTAGAAATCCCCTCCTCATCTCTTTTTAATTTTAAACCCTCTATCTGTTCAATCAGCTTATCTTCCTCACCTAATAACACTGTAATTCTTGTTCTTTGATGTTCTTTCAATACTTTATTAAAAGCAAAGTCGATACTAAAAACATAAGCGCAGGTTAACACAAAAATTAACACTCCAACATAATGCACTCCTTTTCCTTTCATATCTTTTTGAGCTACTAAAAAAACAATCAAACCAATTAACCCAACGCCAATCGTAGCATATAAAATAATATTACTGAGTTCAAAATAATAAAAGCCATAAACTAAACCCGAAAATACGAGTACAGCAATCAAAGCTGTTTTCGCACTATGCTTAAGCATTGAGTATATAATAATGTAACTAAATGTTGTTACCAATATAATTTCTACCGGGCCAAAAATGAGTGTTAATACAAACATTAGAATGGCTAAAATTCCAAATAACAAGATATTTCCTGATAACCCTTCACGGTATAACACAAAAATAAAAGCCGCATAAACCAAGGTAGATCCTGTATCGTTTTGAAGCAAAATAAAAACAGCCGGAAGACCAATAATAAGGGCTGCCATCACTTTCGTTTTAACATCTTTCATATTAATATTAATTGCCGAGAGATATTTTGCTAGAGCCAAACTGGTGGCAAATTTGGCAAATTCAGAAGGTTGAATTTTAAAACTTCCAAACTGAAACCAAGAAGTTGCTCCATTTATTTTAACCCCAAAAACAAGCACCAACAAGAGTGAGAGCAACACTGCTAAATATATTGGGATAGCAAAGGAGGTGAAAAAGTGACTATCGACAAGTAGTATTACAAAAGCTATGATTAAACCTAAAACAATCCACATTAATTGCTTTCCATAGCGCTGCGAAATATCAAATATACTATGATGGTCTTCATTATAAACAGCTGCATAAATGTTTATCCAACCAATTAAAACAAGAGCAAGATAAAGCAATACCGTAGGCCAATCTATGTTAGAAAATATGTTTTTATAATTTCTCACTTTTTAGGGATTACATTTAAAAGATTTGCATCTAAAATTCTCTTTTCTTTTGGAAGGTTTCTTGTTGCTATACTATCGGTTAAATATTGTTCTATCATTAAACTTGCAATTGGCGCTGCCCAAGTTCCACCACCACCAGCATTTTCTACATAAACTGCAACAGCAATTTTAGGATCTTCTCTTGGGGCAAAAGCTATAAAAACCGAATGATCTTCTCCATGTGGGTTTTGAGCTGTACCCGTTTTCCCACAAACCACTATACTGTCATGTATTCGCGCCCTTCTTGCAGTCCCTCCCGGTTCATAAACTACTCCATACATTCCATCAATAACTGTTTCAAAATGTTTTTTATCAATACCTACATCATGTTTTTCGGTAAACGTTTTTGGAATAGCACCATCTTTCTCAACATTCTTAATAAAATGAGGAACATAATAAAATCCTTTATTCGCTATTGTTGCCGATAAATTAGCCATCTGCAATGGAATTACCCCCATTTCACCCTGCCCAATACTTAATGAGTAAATCGTAGAAAAAGCCCATCTCCCTTCTCCATACCACTTGTTATAAAACGCTACATCTGGCACATAACCACTTTTAATACTTGGTAAATCGGTTTCCAAACGCTGCCCAAAACCAAACTTCTTAACTTGTTCAGACCAGATTGCTAAACCTAATTCACTATCCTTAAAAATACTTTTAACCCTACGCTGCTGTAAAATTCTTTTATAAACATGATAATAATAAGGATTACAAGACATTTTAACTGATGCAGCAACACTTGTTGCTGTTGGATGATTATGACATCCCACCAAAGATTTATTACATACAAAAGTCGAATTTTCGCTGATTACCCCTTGCTGCAAACCTATCATTGCCTGTACTGTTTTAAAAATAGAACCTGGAGGATATTTTGCCATTAAAGCCCTATTAAACAAAGGATTTAAAGAATCCTTACTTAGAATAGGATAGTTTTTCCCTACTGCTCTTCCCACTAACATATTAGGGTCATAATTAGGAGCTGAAACTAACGCCAATATTTCTCCTGTTTTGGGTTCTATAGCAACGATACTTCCTTTTTTGTTTTGCATCAATCGCTCTCCATATTCTTGCAATACAATATCCAAGGTTGTCTTAATAACACTTCCAGTTACAGCCATTGTATCTGCCTCACCATCTTTATAACTACCTTTTTCTCTATTATGCACATCAACCAAAACCCTTTTAACCCCCCTTGTCCCTCTCAACAACTCTTCATAAGAATACTCCAAACCGCTTTTCCCTATATAATCTCCAGATTTATAATATGGTTTTTTTTCAATTGTATTTTGATTAACCTCACCAATATAGCCCAAGATATGTGCAGCACTATTTCTTGGATACTTCCTTAATGTTCTTGTTTGAACAAAAAATCCAGGGTACCGAAAAAGCTGTTCTTGAATATTAGCATACGAAATAGAAGAAATTTCTTTTAAAAAAGTAGAGGCTTTATATCTTGAATACTTTTTAGCTTTATTAAATTTTTCTAAAAAAACATCTTTCTCAATTTCTAATAAAGTACACAATGCTAAAGTGTCAATTTCTTTCACATGTTTAGGAATGACCATTAAATCATAAGCAGCCTCATTATAAACCAACAACTCTCCATTTCTATCATA
>JAQXDJ010000051.1 GCA_029251425.1 Vicingaceae bacterium | reverse complement strand
GAGAAAATAAAGTTCAAGAATTAGTTCAGAAATATGAAGACTTACCTAAAGATATTGAATGGCATTTAATTGGCCATTTACAAACAAACAAAGTAAAATACATTGCTCCTTTTGTAAGTTTAATTCATGCTGTTGATAGCATGAAATTATTGAAAGAAATCAATAAACAAGCACTTAAAAACAACAGAGTGATTAACTGTTTGCTGCAAGTTAAGATAGCTGAAGAGGAAAGTAAATTTGGTTTAAATACTACTGACGCTAATGCATTAATCACTAGTAATAAAGTTAAAGGACTTGAAGGTGTTAACATTGTTGGATTAATGGGAATGAGTACAAATACACCTGATGAGAATCAAATTAAAAATGAATTCAAATCGTTATTCAATTTTTACAAAGAACATCCTCATTTTTTAGTTTTATCTATGGGAATGAGCGGAGATTATAAACTAGCAATTGAACAAGGCTCCAATATGATTAGAGTTGGCAGCACAATTTTTGGCAATAGAGATTATTCTAAATAGATTCCGAATAAATTATTCATCCTTCATAATTTTCCGGAATGACGTATAACAAAAAAAGCCACTCTACTGAGTGGCTTTTTTATTAATTAATATTTTATACTTCTTAGCTATTCAACATAACTGGCATAACTAACATCAACACTTCTTCCGCTTCATCAGCTTTTTCGCATGGTGTTAAAATACCTGCTCTATTAGATGCCGACATAGCAATATTTACATCGTCAGACTCTAAGTTAGATAACATTTCAATTAAGAAACGAGAGTTAAATCCTATTTCCATATCTTCTCCTTCATACTGACATGTTAATCTTTCATTTGCTTCGTTAGCAAAATCTAAATCTTCTGCAGAAATATGTAATTCACTACCAGTCATTTTTAAACGAACTTGGTGCGTTGTTTTGTTTGAGAATATTGAAACCCTTTTAATTGAGTTTAATAAAGCATTTCTTCCTACAGTTAAACTGTTTGGGTTTTCCGTTGGAATAACCGCATTGTAGTTAGGATATTTACCGTCAATTAATCTACATTGCATTTTTGTTGAACCAAAAACAAACATTGCATTTGTTTCGTTATACTCAACAGTTACTGATTCACCAACACTTCCTAAAATTCCTTTTAAAAGTGTTAATGGTTTTTTAGGTAAGATAAAAGAAGCTCCTTTATCACCTTTTAAATCTGCTCTTCTATACTTCACTAATTTGTGTGCATCAGTAGCAACAAAAGTGATGTCATCTCCACTTATTTCAAAAAACACACCAGACATTACTGGTCTTAACTCATCATTACCAGTAGCAAACAATGTTTTATTAATTGCATTTGATAAAATTGAGGCTTCAGCTTCAATTTTTGATGGCTTTTCTAACCTTGGTGTTTTAGGGAACTCTGTTCCATCATGTCCATTTAATTTATACTTACCATAATCTGAAGATATTTCAATACCAAAAGTTGCAGCATCTATTGTAAATGTCAATGGTTGATCTGGAAAAGTTTTTAACGTATCTAACAACAATTTAGCTGGAATTGCAATTACCCCATCTTCTTTAGCCTCAATAGAAATTTTAGTAACCATTGTTGTTTCTAAATCTGAAGCAGTAATACTTAACTCCCCTTTCTTAATTACAAAAAGAAAATCATCTAAAATTGGCAAGGTATTACTTGAGTTTAAAACCCCTCCAATTAATTGTAATTTCTTTAATAATATTTCGCTCGATACTATAAATTTCATGTGTTTCTTTTTAATGTTTTCCTTAATGTAAGGCTAACAAATTTAGCTTTTTTAAGAGGTAATAATTTTTAATTTTTTCAGAAATTATTAACAGTTGTTTATATCAAATTAAGCAATCTTTAAAGCCTCTTTAACTTTCTGATTAGTCAATGCTAAATCAACAACTTGCATCATAGATTCTACATAATGAAACGTTAATCCCTTAAGATATTTCTCGTTAATTTCTTCAATATCTTTTCTGTTATCTTCAGATAAAATAATTTCCTTAATATCAGCTCTTTTTGCCGCCAAAATTTTCTCTTTAATCCCTCCGACAGGCAATACTCTTCCTCTTAAAGTAATTTCACCTGTCATGGCTAATTTACCTTTAACTTTTTTCTGAGTAAATGCTGAAGCTAAAGCTGTTAACATGGTAATACCTGCCGAAGGTCCATCCTTTGGAGTGGCTCCTTCTGGAACGTGAATATGTATATCCCAGTTTTCAAAAACCTCAGGTTTTAAACCAATTAAACCTGCGTGCGATTTTAAATAAGCTAACGCAATTACAGCGGACTCTTTCATTACATCACCTAAGTTTCCTGTTAGGGTTAATTTACCTTTTCCTTTACTTAAACTCGATTCGATAAATAAAATATCCCCTCCAACAGAAGTCCAAGCTAAACCTGTTACAACTCCTGCAACTTCATTTCCTTGGTACTTATCTTTTGAATGACCAGGCCCTAAAATTTTCAAGACTTCTTCTTTAGAAATCTTAACTTCAAATTCCTCTTCTAAAGCAATTAATTTTGCTCTATTACGAATAACCTTAGCTATTTTTTTCTCTAATCCACGAACTCCAGATTCTCTTGTGTAATCAGTAATTATTTTTTCTAAATTAGCTTTAGAAAGATTCAAATCCTTTTTCTTAATTCCATGATTCTTTAACAGCTTTGGAATTAAATGTTGATTGGCAATTTCTATTTTTTCCTCTACCGTATATCCTGTAATTTCAATAATTTCCATCCTGTCTCTTAAAGCAGGCTGAATAGTAGATAATTCGTTTGCCGTTGCAACAAATAAGATTTTAGACAAATCATAATCTAACTCTAAAAAATTATCATAAAAATTTTCGTTTTGTTCTGGATCTAACACCTCTAACAATGCAGAAGAAGGATCTCCCTGATGACTTGAACCTATTTTATCAATTTCATCTAACACATAAACAGGGTTTGATGATTCAACTTTTTTAATGTTTTGAATTACTCTTCCTGGCATTGCACCAATATATGTTTTTCGATGCCCTCTAATTTCAGCTTCATCCCTAACTCCCCCTAAAGACATTCTAACATACTTTCTATCTAACGCTTTGGCAATAGATTTCCCCAAAGAAGTTT
>JAQXDJ010000049.1 GCA_029251425.1 Vicingaceae bacterium | reverse complement strand
ATTAGTAATGAAAGGAGAATCATAAAAATATACCTCAAAAAAACATGTTTTATAAACTCACTTGAATAAGTCCCTTCTTTCATTTTTTGAATACTATTTGAATAGGTAGTGTAATGATTTAATCCGCTTGAAATTAGTATGAAAGGTAGAATATATGAGATTTCTGATAATGACTTAACAGAAGGAATGTTGTGGTCTTCAGCATTATCACATACAATGAAATAGATTGCAATTAAGAAACTGGTCATTGTAAATGAAATCAAAAGAAATCCAATACTTTTAACAAAATCAAAATATTCTTTATAAAATAAAATGTTAGCAAAAACTAACATAACTATTGTATCAATTATAAAAAGTAAGATTAAGAAAACTGGATTCCAATCTAAGACTAGAACTCCAAAAACAAATATAAAATCTGAGAAGAGTGACCAGATGTCATGTTTATCATTCCATTGTTTAAGTAAATCTATCATCACTTACTCACAATAACAAACTCAGTACGTCTGTTTTTTCTTCTTCCAGTTTCAGTATCGTTAGAAGCTATAGCATTTGTTTCTCCAAAACCTTTGTAGGTTAATCGGGTAGGACTAATCTCCTCTAGCACCAAGTAGTTGTAAACAGCTTCAGCTCTTTTTTGTGATAAAGTTAAATTTTGCTCAGGATCACCAACATTATCTGTATAACCATTAATAGCAATTTTTAGGTTGTCGTTTAATTTTAGGAATTCTATAAACTCTTTTAAAACGGTTGTAATTCGTGGAGTAATTTCATAAGAGTTGGTAGCAAAGTTAATGTCATTAATTTGGTAAGATTCACCAACTTCAATTGGTTTAATGGCTACTTTTTCTGTTTTTACAGGTTTTCCAACAACAATTTCATCTGAAGAAATTAACTGAGAGCTAAATGCAAAACCTTTCTTTTTAGCAGTCAACATTACATCTTGGTCTTTATCAATTGCAATTACAGCAACATATTCCCCAGATTCTTGATCAATCACAGCTTCAACTTCTTGGTTGGTTGCAGTGTTCTTTAACATTACTTGAGCACCTTCTGGCACTTCACCTAAGTTGTTTTTAATTTCACCATTTACAAAAGCTACAGCTTTTGGTCTAGCTTCTTCGTATAAATCAAAATGATAAATATTCAAGTCTTTACCATCTTCATCAGAACCATAATAAGCTTTATCTCCATCTTTACTCACAATAAAACCGTGCTCATCTTTAGGGGTGTTGATGGGGTTTCCAATATTTATGGGGTCTTTAAATTTTTCTGATTTTTCATCCATCTGAGCATAAAAAATATCATAGCCTCCCATACCAATGTGGTAGTTAGAAGAGAAGTAGAGTGTATAACTGTCTGAGTGCATAAAAGGAGATTTTTCATCTCCGGGAGTATTAATAGGAGCTCCTAAGTTAATAGGATCTCCCCAGCTTCCATCTGGCTGTCTTTCTGATTTGTATATATCCATATCACCTCCAAAAGGATTAACAACTCTTGTAAAATAAAGTGTTTTATTATCTGCCGAAATAGAAGGTTGGGCTTCCCAAGTGGTAGGTGTATTAATATTGCTACCAATTGATTCTAGTTTGCCCCATTTTCCATTTTTGTATTCAGAAAAGAAGATGTCAGCATTGTCAAACATTCTTCCGAAACCAGCTCTGTCTTTTCCTCTGTAAGGAATAACATCAACAATAGTAATAAATAGTAATTTGTTGTTTACAGAAACAGAAACACCACCTTGGTATTGCCCTAAATTAAAAGGGGAGGGCATAGGTATTCCACCAGAATATTTACGCCCCATTTTTCTACTTTTAATAAATTGTTCAGAAAAACCTTTGTCAACAGCACCTTTACTTTCGTCTGGCATTTTTCTAGTAAAATATAAATACCTGTTATCTGGAGATAGCATTGGTAAATATTCATCATGCCCAGTAGAAGGTCCGTCAAGAATTATTGGAGAAAAAGGAACGCTATCAGTTATTAATTTCACATAAGTTTCAATGTCTTTTAGTCTGTCATTAGCATAACGTATATCTTTTTTATAAGCATTTGGTGCAGCCATTATTTTTTCGAAATAAGGTTTTGCACTTTCAAATTCTC
>JAQXDJ010000374.1 GCA_029251425.1 Vicingaceae bacterium | reverse complement strand
CCAAGCTTAAAACCATCTTTTGTTAAATAATCATTTGAAACTCTTGCGTGTTTATTTTCTTTTACAAATCTCTCTAAATGACCTAATCCAAACATAATTCCCATGGTTAAAGCTACTAGGCCTAACATGGTCCACATTTCTGTTCCTTGTAACCAATCTGTTCCACCATTAGCAGTATCTTTAAACAAACCTAATTGAGATAAGAAAATAACAATGGCTAAACCGTTAACAAACCCCATCATTACAGGGTGAGGAATTAAGCGAACAAATTTACCTAACTTTAATACTCCAGCTAAAATTTGAATTCCCCCAACAAATAATAATGTAATAAATAGCCATTGTAAACCAAGGTTTTCAATCGGAACATCTAATGATAGTCCTACTTCATTTCCTTTTTGTATCATGTGAACCATAACAACGGCCATTGCTCCTGTAGCTCCAGAAATCATTCCTGGTCTTCCGCCAAATATGGCAGTAACAATACCCATCATAAAAGCTCCATATAAACCAACTAAGGGATCAATACCTGCAACAAAGGCGAATGCTACAGCTTCAGGTACTAATGCTAAAGCAACAGTTAAACCAGATAAAATATCGTTTTTAGGATTCTGAGTGAAATTTTGAATTATTTTTTTCATGAGAATTATGTGTTTTATAAAAAAAGAAAAGCCTTTACAAGAAAGGCTTTTACTAATGTTTATTGTGACTCTGTAGGGATTCGAACCCCAAATCTCCTCGGCCGTAACGAGGTGCATTATCCAGTTGTGCTACAGAGCCAAAATTTCAAGATTGCAAATATAAAATATATTTGAGATTTATTTTCATTAATTAGTAATTTTAAATTCAAATAAATTGACCTGCATAATGAATTACAATTCGGTAGATAAAAACATAATAGAGGAACTAATTAAAGTTGTTGGAAATAAGTTTGTGTTTTTTGATGAAGCAGCTTTCGAAAAATATGGTAGAGATGAAACAGAAGATTTAGTTTTTTATCCTGAGGTTGTGGTATTGCCAAGAACACCTAAAGAAATTAGTGAAATATTAAAAATTTGTAATCGAGAAATTATTCCATTAACACCAAGAGGTGCAGGGACAGGTTTAAGTGGTGGAGCTTTACCTGTTAATAAGGGTGTATTACTTTCTATGGAGCGGTTTAATGCTATTTTAGAAATAGATGAAAGAAATTTACAAGCTACAATTGAACCTGGAGTAATTACACAGGTTTTTCAGGAAGCAGTGCAAGAAAAAGGATTGTTTTATCCGCCCGATCCAGCAAGTAAAGGAAGTTGTTTTATTGGTGGGAATTTAGCAGAAAATTCAGGTGGACCTAAGGCTGTTAAATATGGCGTAACTAATGATTATGTTTTAAATCTTGAAGTAGTTTTACCAACAGGAGAAATTATTTGGACAGGCGCAAATACATTAAAAAACTCCACGGGTTATAATCTTACCCAATTGTTGGTTGGTAGTGAGGGAACACTAGGGATTATAACAAAAGCGGTTTTTAAATTAATTCCTCATCCTAAAAATGAGTTGTTAATGTTGGTTCCGTTTTATTCTTCTGAAGAGGCTTGTGAAGCTGTCTCGGCTATTTTTAGAGCTGGAATTACACCTTCGGGTATGGAATTTATGGAAAGAGATGCCTTAATTTGGGGAGCTGAATACATTGGGGATAGTTCTATCGTTATTCCTGAAAATATAAAAGCTCATTTGTTAATAGAAGTAGATGGCAATGATAAAGAAGTGCTTCATAAAGAGTGTGAAACTATTTATGGAGTTTTAGAAAAATTTAAATGTGATGAAATTTTGTTTGCAGAAGATGCTGCTCAAAAAGATAAACTCTGGAAAATAAGAAGAGTAGTAGGAGAGGCAGTAAAAGCGAAATCAATTTATAAAGAAGAAGATACTGTTGTGCCGAGAGCTGAATTGCCAGTTTTATTAAAAGGGGTTAAAGAAATTGGTATTAAGTATGGCTTTAAATCGGTGTGTTATGGTCATGCTGGAGATGGAAACCTTCATATTAATATTATAAAGGATAATATGAGTGATCAAGCATGGAATGATGAACTGCCAAAAGG
>JAQXDJ010000027.1 GCA_029251425.1 Vicingaceae bacterium | reverse complement strand
CTGATCGGCTATAGTCATTTTTTTTTTTTTTTTTTTTTTTTTTTTCAAAAGTAGTGTATGGAATACTTAGAGTTGAAAGCAATTATTAATCCTTTAGAAGTTGGTCGTGATATTTTAGTTGCAGAGTTGTCAGAAGTTGGTTTTGAAAGTTTTGTGGAAACAGAAGATGGATTAGAGGCTTATATTCAAAAGGCGATGTATGCGGAAGAATTGGTTAAGGACTTGGATTTATTTCAAAACATCAATTTTAAAATAGATTATACTACAAAGACTATAGCCGATCAGAATTGGAATGCAGAATGGGAGAAAAATTTTGAATTGATAAATGTTGAGAATGAGTGTGTAATACGGGCGCCATTTCATGATAAACTAGACATTGTTGAATTTGATATTATTATTGATCCTAAGATGTCATTCGGAACAGGGCATCATGAAACTACTTATTTGATGATAAAAAGGTTGTTGTCATTAAATTTAGCAGGAAAAAATGTAATGGATATGGGATGCGGAACAGGTGTGTTAGCTATTTTAGCTCAAATGAAAAAAGCACACTATGTTGAGGCAATTGATATTGATGAATGGGCTTATAATAACACATTAGAAAATGTTCGGAATAATAATTGTAATGAAATTATTGTTGAAATGGGAGGGATAGAAAAAATATCAAACACAATGTTTGATGTTTTTATTGCCAACATTAATAGAAACATATTGTTAAATGATATGAGTAAGTATGTTGATGTGTTGAAAAGTAATGGTAGCCTTTTGCTAAGTGGGTTTTTTAGCTCTGATAAGGAAATGTTGTTAGATGCAGCTACAAAATTAAATATGGAATTGAATTATAGCGAAAGTAAAAATGACTGGACTATGTTACATCTAATAAAAAAATGAGAAAATTTTATAAATACATCATTATATCTTTTTGTTTTTTGATGACTGCTTCATCGTATTCACAAACAACGCTAAAGCACTTTACTTCAGATTCAGCAATATTTTTTGATGAAATGGAAGGGTTTTTAACTAAATCTAGGAGAGATGAGGGTATTTTAATTATGGATGACTTCTCTTGGCATTGGGGGAAGTTTTCAAAAGAAGGAAGAGAAGATGTTTATAAGATGGCAAATTTGATGCTGAAAAAGAAGAAGCGGGCTTTTCCAGATTTTAAAAACTATCTATATACAATTTCAGCATTTATAAGTAGCGAGCATCAAACAGAAGATAATTTTAAAGAATGGCAAAAGATATTAGTAAAACTAGTTAAAGGGAGAAGTAAGAAAAAATTTAGTGCCTATCTAAAATCGTGTAACGATTTATTTGCAGAAAATCTATTGTATAAATCTCCATCTAACTCTTGGGCAGCAAATAATAGTAACTATACTTTTGGTTTTGATAGTTTACCTACAATTACATTTGATACTTTAACGCTTACCTGTTATTCTAAAGGAGATAGTTCTGTAATTCACAATACAAAAGGTATTTATTATCCTACAGAATCAAAGTGGGTAGGACAAGGGGGGAAGTTAACTTGGGAAAGAGCTGGATTTTCAGCTGATTCTGTTTATGCTAACATTAATGAATATGCAATTAGCTTAAAATCACCTAAATATACGTTGAAAAACGTTTCCTTTTATGACCTTAATTATTTTGAAGAACCTTTAAGTGGAGTTGTTCAAGAAAAGGTGTTAGCAAATATTAAAACACTAAAAGCTAGTTATCCAAAGTTTGATTCTTATGAAGCTATTTTTTCTATAAAAGACATTTCTGAAGGAGTAGATTATATTGGAGGGTATTCATTGTATGGTAGAAAAGTTGTAGGAAGAGGTACCGATACCCAAGATGCTTACCTTGTATTTAAACGAAAGGAAGTGCCATTTTTAAAGATGGCTTCAAAAGCATTTATTATTAAGCCAGAAAGAATTGTTTCTCAAATAGCAGCAGCTACATTTTATATAAAAAGCGATTCTATTTTTCATCCAGGATTATCTTTTAAATATTTTACAGAAGATAGAAGAGTTTCTATGTTAAGAGATGGTAAAGGGATAAAGATTACTCCTTATACAAATTCTTACCATCAAGTTGATATGGATTTTGAGTCATTAGTTTGGAATGTGGATTCACCAATGATTGAATTTAAAAATATGCAAGGAGGAACAAATACTAAAGCAAGGTTTATTTCTGCAGATTATTTTAGGTTAAATGATTATTTAGCAATTATGAGGATGCAAGAAT
>JAQXDJ010000371.1 GCA_029251425.1 Vicingaceae bacterium | reverse complement strand
TATGTTTCGTTACACTTACTTAACAGAACGCATATTTTTGCATTGAATGGAAAAAGGTAACGAGCATCAAAATAAATTTTTAGAACTTTATGAGCCTGTACACGACAAGTTCGAGCGGTTTTGCAGAGCTAGAGTCTATGGGAACATGGAGTATAAAGATTTAATGAACGATACATTACTAATTGCTTTTGAAAAGTTAGCTACTTTAAAATCTGAAAAAGCATTTTTTTCTTTCTTAGTAGGAATTAGCGTTCGAATATTAGCTAATAATCATAAAAAAAAGAAAGAAACAGCTTATCCTCAAGATAAACATTTTGATGTGGTAGATGTAAATGCAGAAACAACGAGAAGTGCAGACGTTCATTTGTTGCATAAAGCTTTAGCATTACTTCCTGAAGAGCAAAAAGAATGCATTATTCTATTTGAAATTTCAGGATTTTCTATTAAAGAAATAATGGAAATTCAAAAATCATCATCATCTGCTGTAAAGCAACGTTTAAAAAGAGGTAGGGAAAAGTTAGTGGAGATACTAACTTTTGATTCAACAACTAAAAGTATGGAGGTGCAAAATGGAACAAAATAAAAACAATGATAGGTTAGATGAATTATTTAACCAAGCCAATAATGAGCCTTCTAAAGTTTCTTTCGATGAAATAAAGGAACAGTTTATAAAATCTAATGTTGGGGCAGTTAATGTTTCAGGAGCGAGTAAACTGTTGCAAATAACTAATTTAAAAATCATCGTAATGATAGCAACGTTAAGTATAGTAGTAAGTGGAGCTTTTTTAATGTTTAATAATTTAAATGAACCTTCAAATAAGAATAAGGAAAATACAAGTGTAGCTGAATTGATTACTAAAAACAGCGAATTAAAAGAAGATGAAGTTGTTTTAGCTCATATTACAAAAGTAAAACAGCTTGCACCAAATTTAAAAGAGGTATATCATGTTAAGAAAAAACTAGCACTAAAGATAAAGGAAATACCTAAAGATACATTGAAGAAGAACTCAAAAGGAAAGGAAATAGCCAAGCGTAATAAGGCATTATTAGATACTGCTTATCGTTTTCCAAATTTGGGTTATGAAGAAATTACGGCAAATAATAGACAAAAAAACATCATGTTTGGAAAGTCAAAAAAAAGGAAAGGTAATATAGAGCTTAAAGGGTTTAAATTTATTCCTTCAGGAACTTATAGTAGGGATGATGATGCTCTTTCGGTACAAGCATTTTATATGAAGCAAACTGAAGTAACCAATTTAGAATACAGAACATTTTTGTTTGACTTATTAATTAATGGGAGAAAGAAAGAGTTTTTAATTGCGAAGCCTGACCAAGAAATGTGGGTTAAAGAATATCCTTATGCTTTTAATAAACCAATGCAAGAAAATTATTTTTCTCATCCGGCTTATGATCAGTATCCTGCTTTGGGTATGAGTAGGAAAGGAGCTGAGATGTATTGTAAATGGTTTACCCAAGAGATTAATAAAGTAACTGAAGGTATAAAGATTAATGCTGTGCGATTACCAAGTAATTATGAATGGGAATACGCAGCTAAAGGCGGGCTTAAAAAGTCTTCTTATCCTTGGGGAGGTCCTAATTTAAGAAATTCAAAAGGATGTTACTTAGCTAATTTTAAACCAGGAAAAGATGCGGTTAATTCGTGTTTTGAAAATAAAAAAGATAACCCTTACAGCGCTGATGGAGGATTTCATACCGTAAAAGTATACTCTTATAACCCGAATGATTATGGATTGTATTGTATGAGTGGCAATGTTGCTGAAATGGTGTTTTATAAAAATGAGAATGGTTTACCAGGAACAAAAGGAGGGAGTTGGACCAGTGTTGGACAAGAGTTGCAAATTGTAGATGGAAAAGATCGTTTTAAAGGGCAAAGTTCGCCTTCAGTTAATGTTGGGTTTAGACCTGTTATAACGTTTTTAGTTAAAGAACAACAGTCTAAAAATATAATAGGAGCTTATGGAGGAAAATCAATTACAGTAAAACCTCCAGGGACAAAAAAAATAACAAATAACTTATTTTTTGACGAAACAGAAATCACCAATTTTATGTGGATTGAATACTTGAGTTGGCAAGAAAGAACATTCGGAAAAGAATCTAATGAACTTAAAAATGCGCTACCAGATACAACTATTTGGAATGTAAAAACTGATGCGAAGTCTCCTTTTATGTCTTATTATTTAAGGCATCCTGCTTACCACAATTATCCTGTTGTTGGTGTAAGTTATGAGCAAGCTGTGAAGTTTTGTAAATGGCGTACAGATAGGGTTAAAGAAATGTTTGAAATTCAAAAAGAGAAAGATAAAAAAGGTGTTTATCCAAAAACTTTTAAATACAGATTGCCAACAAAACAAGAGATTGAAAAAGTTGCTAGAGTGGGTTATTCTTTAAAAACCTTGAAAAGGTTAGAAACCAAGTATGAGGGACAATCTAGATATAATTTAAAAAGAGATGAAGATGATAATATGGGGGTAGCTGGTAATTTAAATGATAATGCAGATGTTACTGCTCCAGTCCATAGTTATTGGCCTAACAAACAAGGATTATATAACCTAATTGGAAATGTAGCAGAAATGACTGCTGAAAAAGGAATTGCAAAAGGTGGTTCTTGGGCTCATCAAGAAAATGAAGTAGATGTAGAAAAAGATTTTAAATATTCTAAACCTGAAGAGTGGTTAGGTTTTAGATGTGTTTTTGAGGTGAAAGAGTAGCATTTAAATAAGTTAGTGTAGTTTAATTTGAAAGAATCCGGTTAACAGTTTATTGTTGCCGGATTTTTTGTTTTGCTATTCCTTTATCATAAAAAGAATAAAAAAATGTGGTGTTTTTACTCTATAATAATAGTTTCAGATTAAGTAATTTTAAAGTGATTAAAAAATAT
>JAQXDJ010000367.1 GCA_029251425.1 Vicingaceae bacterium | reverse complement strand
GATGTTTCTGGCTATAATGATGGGCTAAGAGGTGGTAAGATAAAAGTTAGAGCGAGAATAGTTCAGGAAGATAAAAAGACTTTAAAAATTACTGAAGTTCCTTTTGGATCAACTACTGATAAGTTGATTGATTCAATATTAAAGGCGAATACAAAAGGAAAAATTAAAATAAAGAAAGTAGAAGATAATACTGCAGAAAACGTAGAGATACTCATTCATTTACCTCCAGGGGTTTCTCCAGATAAGATGATTGATGCATTGTATGCATTTACAGATTGTGAGGTGTCTATATCTCCAAATGCAGGTGTTATTGAAGATGATAAACCTAAGTTTATTGGTGCTTCAGAAATGCTGCGAATTTCAACAGAAAGAACTAAAGGTTTATTGAAGTTGGAGTTGGAGATACGCCAAAGAGAATTAGAAGAGCAATGGCATTTTTCATCATTAGAAAAGATATTTATAGAAAATAAAATTTACGTTAAGCTACATGGCTTAGGATATGATGAAGCCATTGATTTGACGAAAGAGTTATTAAACCCTTTTATCAAACACTTATTAAGAGAAGTGACAGATGAAGATGTAAGACGTCTGTTAGAAATTAAGATGAGAAGAATCACTAAGCACGATTCTGAAAAGGCAGATGAGAAGCTTTCGAGCTTAGAAGAAGAGATTGCAAAAGTGAAATATAACTTAGCAAACCTTGTAGATTTTGCGGTTGATTATTTTAAAGAGTTAAAGAAGAAATACGGAGAAGGAAGAGAGCGTAAAACAGAAATTCGCTCATTCGAAAGTATTGATGCTTCGAAAGTTGCAGTAAGTAACGTGAAGCTTTACGCGAACTTTGAAGAGGGGTTTGTTGGTACAGGTTTAAAACGATCTGATAGTGAATTTATAGCAGATTGTTCTGATATTGATAGCGTGATTGTTTTTAGAAGAGATGGTGTAATGCAGGTTTCTAAAATTTCTTCAAAAGCATTTTTTGGGAAGGGAATAATTCATGCAGGAGTTTGGAAAAAAGGAGATAAACGAACAACTTACAATGTAGTTTATCAGGATGGAAAAGCGGGGCCTGCAATGATGAAGCGTTTTTCTGTAACATCTATTACTAGAGATAAAGAATATCCGATAACTAAAGGAACGACTGGTTCTAGTGTGCTCTGGTTTACAGCAAATCCAAATGGGGAAGCGGAAACACTTCAAATAAAATTAAAGCCAAAAGCTAATGTTAGGAAAATGAAGTTTGAACTTGATTTTTCTGAGTTAGCAATTAAAGGTCGTGGAGCAGGAGGTAATCGTGTAACCAAATATCCAATATCTAAAATTGAATTGAAAGAGGCTGGAGTTTCTACATTGGCAGCTCGTAAAATTTGGTTTGATGATACTGTTCAACGATTGAATTCTGAAGAAAGAGGAGAGTTTTTAGGAAGTTTTAAAGCAAACGACAGGATTTTAACAATAATGCAAAGTGGTGAATATCAGTTGTTAGGATTTGATTTGTTTACCAAGTTTGATGAGGATGTGATTGTGCTGGAAAAGTGGAATCCAAAGAAGCCAATTTCAGCGATTTATTTTGATGGAGAGAAGAAACAGTATTTTGTTAAACGTTTTTTAATAGAATCCACAAGCAATAAAACTTCTTTTATTTCCGATCATGAAAAATCTCAATTAGAAATTGTATCTACTGATTGGTTGCCTCAAATAGAAGTTGTTTTCTCTAAAGTTAAAGGAAAAGAAAGAGATAGTGAAACTGTTGCTTTAGAGGAGTTTATTTCGGTAAAAGGAATGAAGGCCATAGGGAATCGCTTAACAACACATAAGGTTAAGAGTATTGATTTGTTAGAGTCGTTGCCTTATGAGGAGGTTGAGGAAGCAGAAGATGAAATTTCTGAAGAAGAGTCCGCTCCGGAATCAGAATTGAGTGATGATGCTCCAATTGTGGAATCTCAAGAAGCTGAAGAGGTCGTAGCAGTTGTTAAAAATAAAGAAGAAGAAGGGGAGGTTGTTGAAGTTGTAAAAGATGAAGTTGCGCCAGTTGTTGAGCTTTCTGTTGAGCCTGCTAAACCTAAGCCAAGATTTAAAAAGAAGGAAGTTGTTGATGATTCAGAAAAGACTGAAAAGTATAAAAAAGAGAAGAAATCACCAATAAAAGATGCTGATGATGATTCTAATGACCAAATGACGTTGTTTTAGATGAATCTTTCTATCACACTAATAATAATCATTATTACTGTTGCGGTTTCGCTTTCTGCAAATGGTAAGCCAGAGCTATATTCAAAATTGTTGTTTAATCCTTACCAAGTTTTTCATAGAAAAGAATGGTGGAGAATATTTACGCACGGCTTAATTCATGACAATAACAATATTATGCACTTAGGCTTTAATATGTATGTGTTGTACTCGTTTGGAAACTCTGTAGAATCGATATTGATAAATAACTTAGGTGTGCTAGGAGTGGTTTATTATTTATTGATTTATATTGGTGGAATGGCAATGGCAGCTTTGCCAGCTATTATAAAACATAAGGATAATTATAGTTACAATTCAGTAGGTGCCTCTGGAGCAGTCTCGGCTGTATTGTTTTCTATGATTGCTTTTGCTCCTTTTAGTGGCGGTATTGGCATTTTGTTTATTCCAATTAGCATTCCTCCACTGGTGTTTGGAGTGCTTTATCTGGCTTACGAAAAATATATGGAAAAGCGTGGTGGAACTAATATCGCTCACGATGCACATATTTGGGGCGCTGTTTTTGGATTTTTGTTTACGTTGTTATTCGTTCCAAAAGCATTTCTAAATTTTATAGCCGAGCTATTGGGATTGCTAGGTTAAGACTCT
>JAQXDJ010000452.1 GCA_029251425.1 Vicingaceae bacterium | reverse complement strand
AGCTAAAATCGGTGTTGAGTTAGAAACGTTATCTCAAGAACAAGCTGATTATATTGACGTAAAAGTTGAGGGTCCTTACAAAGTGGATCACTACAGATATTAGAATTTAATTCTAAAATGTTTAAAATCCCATTCGTTAATTCGGATGGGATTTTTTATTAATTATAAATTCTTAAAACAGCCCCGTCAAAGCTTGTTTGGTATTGTTTTAAAGGAAGTGTAGCTGGCCCTTTGGTTACAGAACCATCAGTTAAGAGGAATGTTGAACCACAGCAGTCATCAACGCCAGTAATATTGCTTGAATCAATAGAAACTAGTCCGCAACTATTTTCAGGTTCAAAAGTACAATGCCTGTCAAAAGCTTTGAATTCTTCATTAGAAATACGGTAAATAATAATACCTCTTGAGCCTCCATTAATGTGCATTGAAGTACCTGGAACAGATATTGCATTAAAAGATGGGTTGTTAGTATAAATAGTTGTATCAACCCTCACTAGAGGAATGTTTTGTTGTTCATCTTTTGAGCATCCTAAAAAAAGGAATGAAATAAAGAATATGTAAAGCCAGTTTTTCATTTATATGGGTAAAATTAGTAAATTCGATTTTAATTGAAATGTAGTATTTATGAAAGGAATAAAATATATTGTAACTGTTGTATTTGTATTTATTACACTGTTGTCTTTTTCGCAAGAGACTAAAAAAGTGGCTGCAAGAAGAAAAGCACTAGAGAAACAGGAAGTAGAGAAAAAGAAGGCGGCTGATAAAAGTATTGAAGAGGGGAGAGAGCGTCATAAAAACATCCAAACCAAAGAGGTTAAGAAAAGGATGAAGAAAAACGATAAACGCAATAAAAAAAGACACAAAAAGAAAGCTAAAGCGAGAAGAAAAAGATAATGTCAAAAATTACTGCTATAATAGTTGATGACGAGCATTTGGCTAGAGAAAACCTTCGTTTACTCTTAAATGAATTTTGTCCAGATGTAGAAATTATTGGTACTGGCCAAAATGTTGAAGAAGCTCGAGCTTTAATTGCTGAAAAAAAACCAGAGGCTGTATTTTTAGATATTAGAATGCCTAGTGGTGAAGAAGGGTTGGATTTGCTAGAAGATGTGAAACATAATAATTTCCAAATTGTTTTTGTTACTGCTTTTAAGGATTATGCAATAAAGGCATTTAATGTTAATTCTATCCATTACATTTTAAAACCGATTGATATAGAGGATTTAAAAGAAGCGGTTGGTAAGTTGTTGAATTACAAAGAGCTGTTTTCTAAAGATTCCTCTAATATGGATAGTTATTTAGCTTCTATTAAAAATCTTTCAGAAAGTATTCATTATCAAAATGAATCTAATAAGATTACAATTTCACATTCAAAAGGAATTAAAATAATAGATGATGCCAATATTTTGTATTTAGAAGGGGATGGTAATTGTACTAATATTCATTTTGTGGATGGCACTTCTTTTTTTGATACTAGAACCTTAAAAATTTATGAAGAGATTTTAAATAGTGATAAATTTTATCGCATTCATAAAAAGAACATTATTAATGTTTCATATTTAACAGATTACCTTCAAGATCAAGGTGGTTATGCTGTAATGCAAAATAT
>JAQXDJ010000363.1 GCA_029251425.1 Vicingaceae bacterium | reverse complement strand
CAGTATAAAACCAAAATTTTATGCGTTAGATATGTTTCCTTACCCATCGGGTGCAGGATTACACGTTGGTCATCCGCTAGGATATATTGCTTCTGATGTTTATGCTCGTTATAAAAGATTGTGTGGTTTTAATGTTTTACACCCAATGGGTTATGATTCTTTTGGATTACCAGCTGAACAATATGCCATACAAACAGGACAGCACCCTGCAGTTACTACAAAAACGAACATTGAAGGTGGAACTGATAAAGATGGCAATGTAATTCCAGGGTATAGAAATCAGCTAGATAAAATTGGTTTTTCGTTTGACTGGGATAGAGAAGTAAGAACCTCTGAACCGAATTATTACAAATGGACACAGTGGATTTTTAAACAAATTTTCAACTCGTGGTACAACAACGAATCTGATAAAGCAGAAAAAATTGATACTTTAATTGAAAAGTTTAAAACTGAAGGAAATACAACTGTAAAAGCTGCAACTGATTTTGAAGATAGTTTTTCTGCTGCTGACTGGAATAGTTGGAGCGAAGAGGAACAACAAGCAATGTTGTTAAATTATCGTTTGGCTTATTTATCTGATACTTGGGTAAACTGGTGCCCTGCTTTAGGAACCGTTTTAGCAAATGATGAAATTAAAAATGGTGTTTCTGAACGAGGCGGACATCCTGTTGAGCAAAAGTTAATGCGCCAATGGAGTATGCGAATTACTGCATATGCTGAAAGATTATTAAAAGATTTAGATACAGTTGATTGGACAGACTCTATTAAAGAAATTCAAAAAAATTGGATTGGAAAATCTCAAGGTGCAGCTGTATTTTTTGATGTAGATGGTTTTGAAGATAAGATTGAAGTTTTTACAACTAGACCTGATACCATTTATGGAGTTTCGTTTATGGTATTGGCACCAGAACATGAATTGGTTTCAAAAATTACAACAGCTGATCAAAAAGACAAAATCGAAGCTTACCAAAAAGCAGCTGCTGCAAAATCTGAAAGAGATAGAATGAGTGATGTAAAAACCATTTCTGGTGAATTTACAGGAGCTTATGCCATACACCCATTTAGTGGAGAAAAAGTGCCAGTTTGGATTGGAGATTATGTTTTGGCAACTTACGGAACTGGAGCAGTAATGTCGGTTCCTTGTGGAGATCAAAGGGATTGGGATTTTGCCAATCATTTTAAGATTGATATTCCAAACATTTTTAAAGATGTGGATATTTCTGAAGGAGCTTACGCTGAAAAAGATGCCGTGATTACCAATTCTGATTTCTTAAACGATTTAAAAGTTAAGAAAGCTACCAAATTGGCCATTTACGAAATTGAGCAAAAAGGTTTCGGAAAAGGAAAAACACAATATAAATTAAGAAATGCAGTATTTTCTCGTCAACGATATTGGGGAGAACCATTCCCTGTTTATTATAAAGGAGACACTCCTTATGTTTTAGATAATAATGATGTAGTTGAATTACCAGAAGTAGACAAGTATTTACCTACCGAAGATGGTGATCCTCCTTTGGCAAGAGCAAATAAAGACGCTTGGAATGTTGATTGCCCGGGAGACAGAATGGAATTTAATACGATGCCAGGTTGGGCAGGAAGTAGCTGGTACTTTTTACGTTATATGGATCCAACCAACGAAAATGAGTTTGTAGCTAAAGATAAAGTAAACTATTGGCAAAATGTAGATTTATACATTGGTGGAGCTGAACACGCAACAGGCCACTTGTTATACTCTCGTTTTTGGACCAAATTTTTATACGATTTAGATTACATTCCTTTTGAAGAGCCATTTAAAAAAATGATTAACCAAGGGATGATTCAAGGGAATTCTGCTTTGGTTTATAGAATTGGACTTGGAGTTCTTAGCACCAATAAGAATAATCAAATTGATTTAAAATCGCTCCCAAACTTATTTATTTCAAAAGACTTGAAAAAAAGACTTGAAAATGAGGATTTAGAAGCTAATATCTTAGTTGATAAAAAAATAAGAGAAATTAATTCAAGGATTAAGGAAGCCAATCCAAATGTGAATGGAGAAGTTACAACCACAAGCAGAAAATATATTCCCTTTCGACACTCTGATATTAACTTTTTAGAAGGGGATATTTTAGATATAGAGAAATTCAAAAATTGGAGAACAGAATACAACAATTCTGAGTTTCTTACTGAAGAAAATGGCGATTTTATTGTTGGAAGAGAAATAGACAAAATGTCTAAATCTAAATACAACGTGCAAACTCCGGATGATTTAGTGGAAAAGTATGGAGCAGATACTTTACGTTGTTACGAAATGTTTTTAGGCCCTTTAGAGCAACATAAACCTTGGGATGTGCAAGGAATTACAGGAGTACATGGTTTCTTAAAAAAATTATGGCGTTTATTTCATAATGATGAAGCTTTAGATATTTCTGATGCTGAACCAACTAAAGAGGAGTTAAAGTCTTTACATAAAACCATCAAAAAAATTAAAGAAGACATTGAGCGTTACTCGTTTAATACGCCCGTCTCTACTTTTATGATTTGTGTAAATGAGTTAACATCTTTAAAGTGTAACAAAAGAGCAATTCTTTCTGATTTATGTATTATCCTTTCTCCTTTTGCGCCACATATCGCAGAGGAACTATGGAACAAATTAGGAAATACTGAAAGCATCACTTATGCTGTTTTTCCAGAACATAACGAAGAATACTTAACAGAAGCCAATCATAAATACCCGGTTTCTTTTAATGGTAAAATGCGTTTTATGTTAGAGTTACCAAAAGCTATGGGTAAGGCTGATATTGAAGCAACTGTTATGGCTAATGAACAAACTGCAAAATACTTAGACGGAAAAACTCCTAAAAAAGTAATTGTTGTGCCTAACAAGATTGTGAATTTTGTGATTTAATTACATTAAAATAGATTTCTAAAAAGCCTTACCATTTTGGTGAGACTTTTTTATACAACAAAAATTCGGTTTTTCCGTATTTAATTTATATGCTATGGCATAAACTTTGTAATATCCATGTCACACACTAAAACTAAAAATTATGAAACTTAGAAATTTAATACTCGGAGCAATAGCTACTTTGGCATTTTTCAGTTTTACAAAACAAGAAACACCACAAGTAGAACCTGAGGTAATACCAACTATAAGAAACATTAACCACAATGCTTTTAAAGCTGGAGAGCAGTTAGAATACCGTTTACATTACGGAATAATAAATGCGGGAACTGCTAAATTAGAAGTAAGACCTATGTCTCAAAAAATTGGAGGAAGAGAAGTTTATCACATTGTTGGATCAGGAAAAACTAAAGGTGCTTTTGATTGGGTTTTTAAAGTAAGAGATACTTATGAAACATTTTTAGATGTTGACGGTGTTTTCCCTTGGATGTTTAAAAGGGATGTAAATGAAGGTGGATACAAAATCAACCAAAAATATACTTTTGCTCAAACAAAAAACAAGGTTGATAATGGAGAAGGTAAATCTTTTGAAACGCCACATGGAGTACAAGATATGCTTTCAGCTTTTTACTATGCCCGATCAATCGATTATTCTAAAGCTAAGGTTGGTGAAGTATTTACTATATGGTCTTTTGTAGATGATGAATTATGGCCGTTAAAAATTAGGTTTTTAGGTAAGGATAAAATTAAAGTTGGTGGAGATAAATACAGAGCTTTAAAGTTTTGTCCGGTAGTACAAGAAGGCCGATTATTTGAAAACGAAGAAGATGTTGCCGTTTGGATTTCTGATGATAACAATAAAATTCCATTATTGGCACAAGGAAAAGTTTTAATAGGATCTGTTAAAATGGAATTGAGTAAAGCAAAAGGACTTGCAAATCCTTCAGCTAGAATTGACTAACATTATTCTGTTTAAAACAATAGAAAACATAGAGCGTTGAAGCAATTCATCGCTCTATTTTTGTTATTATGAAGCATACATTTACAACAATTAAAATTTTCTGTTTATCGCTTATCGTTTTAACGTTAATTTCTTGCGGAGATGATCCAATACACAAGGACATTAATGATGCAGAAGAAACAGTTCCTGCCTACATGCCAAATTTAGAATATGGTTTAAATTTAGATTCATTTATTGTGCACAAAAACACGATTAAACCCAATGAATTTCTAGCCAACATCTTGTTAAAACACCATGTTCCTTATCCAGAGATTGACAACTTAGCAAAAGCTTCCGGAAAAGTATTTGATGTAAGGAGAATGGCTTCTGGAAAAAACTATACTGTGCTTTGCAAAAAAGATTCTTTAGAAAAAGCCCAATATTTTATTTATGAAGCTAATGCTATTGATTATATTATTTATGACATAAGTGATTCATTAGTAATTACAAAAGGAAAACGAAAAGTCACCACAAAAATTAATACTGCTTCTGGAAGAATTAAATCATCGCTTTATCAAACATTAGATGATGCTGGAGTAAGTACTGTTTTAGCCATTGAAATGGCAGATGTTTTTGCTTGGACCATTGATTTTTATCGCATCCAAAAAGGTGACTGGTTTAAAGTAGTTTATGAAGAAAAGTTTGTAGATGGAAAATCGATTGGAGTAGGAAGAGTTTTAGCTTCCAATTTTAATCATTACGATAAAGACTTTTTTGCTTGTTATTTTGTGCAAGACAGTATTGGCGATTATTTTGATATTGAAGCCAATAGTTTAAGGCGTGCCTTTTTAAAATCACCACTTAAATTCGGAAGATTAACTTCTGGATTTACTATGCGAAGGTTTCACCCTGTTCAAAAAAGAAATAAACCACACTTAGGAACAGATTACGCTGCTCCAACTGGCACCCCAATTATGGCAACCGGAGATGGTGTTGTAATTGCTTCAGCCTACTCTAAATACAATGGTAATTATGTAAAAATTAAACACAACAGCACATACACTACTCAATACTTACACATGAGTAAACGATTTGCTAAAGTAGGGCAGCATGTATCACAAAGTGATATTATTGGAAATGTTGGAAGTACTGGTTTAGCAACAGGACCTCATGTTTGTTATCGTTTTTGGAAAAACGGTAGTCAAACCAACCATTTAAAAGAAGATTTCCCGCCTTCAGAACCTGTTAAACCTGCACATATAAAACGTTTTAAAACCGAACTAGAGAAATATAAAACGCAAATTGACGACATTAAACTAAAAAAGAAAAAGATACTTTAAGTATTCATTATCTTAGCACGAAATTTGATATATAGCAAATTATGAAAACAATTATAAAAACACTTCTTTTTATCATTATCATCTTTGGTGGTTCAGTAGTTGCTCAACAATCAAAATTAGTTACTCCAAAAGTTTTTAAAGAAACAATGGAAGCTGAAAAGAGCGATTTTCAAATAATAGATGTTAGGACTTCTAAAGAATTTAAAAAAGGTCATTTAGCAAATGCGATCAACATTAATTTTTACGATAAAGATTTTAAAGACCAACTCAGTAAATTAGATAAAGAAAAAACAACCTTTGTGTATTGTCATTCGGCAGGAAGAAGCGGAAGGTCTATGGCTACTTTTAAGCTTTTAGAGTTTAAACAAGTTTACGACATGGACAAAGGTTACACAGGCTGGATAAAAGAAAACTATAAAGTAATTAAAAAATAAACACTTACTTTTTTTCCATTTTCACAAAAACCTCTCTGCCAGCTCTAGGTTCTATGGAGTTATAAGCAACATCCATTATCTTTAT
>JAQXDJ010000432.1 GCA_029251425.1 Vicingaceae bacterium | reverse complement strand
AAATTATTAGAAACATCTAATGAAACTATCGAATCATTATTTCGAATATACAATGTAGTAAGTCCTGAATTATTAGATAGATCAATAGAGTCTAACTTTGTTCCATCAGAATATAAAAGGGCTAAGTTTGGATTGTTAGATAAATCTATAGATTCTAAATCTGAATATGCCACGTTTAAAACACTCAATGTAGGATTTTGAGACACATCTAACGAAGTATAAGGATTCGATCCACATATAATCGACTGCAAACTTGTTAAAGCAGAAACATCAAGTGTTGTTAACGAATTATTATTTATATAAAGGTACGTTGCATTAACAAATGCTTCAATACCTGTTGCATCTGTAACACCAGCACTATTAGCCCTTATTGCACCTGAATTTGAATTACCCGTAACAGCTAAAGCTTCAGTCACTTGAATTTCACCATCACCATTTATATCGATTATTGGATTTATTTGATTTACCAACGCACTTTTTAAATTAGCATCCGGGATGTTTACGTTTTGAGCAGAAAGACCCCCTATAATTAAAAAGGTAACTGCTGATAGTCCTATTTTTTTCATGTCTCCTCGTTTTTAAGATTTGTATGATTCAAAAGTCAAAAAAACACAAAGAGCTAGCCTCATCATAAATGATGATATTCTAAAACACCAACAAAATCAATACTTAAAGTGATGTTTTCATCAGAAATGATTAGGAAAAACATTCAATTCATCTTGGATGAAAAGGAGAATTATTGCGATAAAGAAGGAAATAATTGCTGTGAAATCTTAAAAATCGAGACTAAATTTCAAATTTAGAAATGAACTGAATAGCTTCTGCTCTATTTCGAGCATCAATTTTAGAATATGCTTTTCGCAAATGGGTACGAACTGTCGTAATAGAAATAAAAAGTTTATCAGCAATTTCTTGATCTTTCAATCCTTCTTGCACTCCTACTAAAACTTCTTGTTCTCTTTCAGTTAGGGCATCTAAATCCTTAGGGTAAGGTTCTTTCCTCTTTTCTTTCAAATTACTTAAGGTTTCAATTTCTTCATTTTTAGTACCCAAAGTAGATTCTAAGTCTTTAATATCTGACCTGTTTTTCTTATTCCTCACTGTCAATTCTTCAGACAACAATTTTTTCTTTTTATATCGTGTATAAAAAATTACAACTCCAAAAACAGTTATCAGAATAATAATTAATGAATATATTAAGCTTTTAGATATTAAAGCTCTTCGCTTTTCAGTTTCATCTAATTCGCTTTGGGTACTTTTCAAATCGGAGTTCAATTCTTCATTTTGATGTTCTGCTTCCAGTTCCATCATTTTTTTTTCACGTTCAACATTATCCAACGAATCTCTTAAGGCTATTTGTAGGTTTTTATAATACAGTGAAGAGTCCATATTATTCATGCTCTGATAAATAGATGACAAACTTTTATAAATAGGCTCATAACGTAAAACTAAACTGTTGCTTTTTGAGAACTCTAAAGCCTCCTTAGTATACCTTAGTGCCTTTTCATAATCTCCTAACTCTTGGTAACTTGTTCCAACATTTATTAAAATTGCTTCTTTAGAATTTTCAATTCCAGTTTCTTCAACTAGTTCTAATATTTCTAAATACACTTTTAATGCGGTTTCTTTATCTCCCTGATCATCAAAACAGTTAGCTAAATTATTTTTGTTAACTATTAAAAATTGATACCCTTCATTTTCTTCATAATAAGCAATACACTCTTTTAGAAGGGGAACAGCTTTATCAAAATTCTTGGTATCAGCATAGGTTTTCCCTAAATTAGCTTTGCAATTTAATTCCCCATCTTTATTACTAGACTGTTTTGCCAATAAAATACCTCTATTAAGATATTCCTTTGCTTTATCAAAAGAAGTTAAATCATTATAGAGTGCACCAATATTACTCAACACATAAACTTGCTTAACAGTATCTTTAATACTTTTATATATATCATATGCCAGTAAGTAATTTTCTATTGCTAAATCAGGGCTAGAATTATACTTATTCATAATAGCTAAATTGTTATATGAGTTAGCTTTCAAACTCTTCTCTTGATAATATGGAATTGACTTTTTGAAATAAACAATTGCAGAATCTAACTCTCCCCTATAGTAATAAACTACCCCAATTTTATTATAAGAAACTCCTATTTCTTGATTGTTATCATTTACTTTTAAAGCATATTCCAATGCTTTATTATGACAATAAAATGCAGAATCTAAATTACTCTCTCTTTGGAACTGCAACCCTAAAGCATTACTAATTACTGCTAATTTGTAATTAGCATTTTCAGATAATAATAAATTATATAAATGTTGTTTTGGGTTTTCCTTTCCTTCAATTTCAGTTTTTAATGTATCTAAATAGGTTTCTTGAGAAAATCCTAAAGAACAAATAAAAAGTAATAATATGGAAAAGCTTTTAATCAATTCAGCGCGCTTTTAGCTTTTTCAATAGCTGCTTCAATCCCTTCAATATAACTACCACCTGCAGTTGCAAAAAATGGCTGACCACCACCTCCTCCGCGCATTTCTTTAGCAGCCTCTCTAATAATATTACCTGCATGCAAGTCTTTTGCTTTTGATAAATCTTCAGAGATCACAATGGTTAAGTTTGGTTTTCCATTAATGGCTGCACCCAATACTAAAAACAAGTTTTCTACTTGACCTTTTAACTGATAAGCCAAATCTTTAATAGCAGCACTGTCATCTAACTCAATTTTTTGAGCAATAACATTTACTCCATCAACTACTTCAATATTAGATAGTAAAACCTCTTTAACCACTCCAATTTGAGCAGCATTGTCTTTTTTATCAGCCTTAGAAAGCGCCTTCTTTTCAGCCGTTAATGCATCGATAATTTCTTTACCTATTTTAATTTTATTTAAAGCTGTAATTGCATTATTGATATCAATTTTCTTATCATTTTGAATAGGGTCAACTGGCAACATCTCAGTTACCAAACCATACTGTTCTATAAATTCGCTTCTTAAAGATGCTATTTTCTCTTTTAAACCAGGAACAAATTGAGCTACATCATTCTTATCTAAAACTTCAATTTTATTCTTCAAGAACAAGCCTGCGCCATTAGATGTTAGAGCTTCAATTCTACGAATACCAGAAGCAACAGAACCTTCAGTTTTCACTTTAAACAATTCAATCTCTGCAGTTCCTTCAACATGTATTCCACCACACAATTCTCTTGAATCTCCAAATTCAATCATTCTTACAACATCTCCATACTTCTCCCCAAACAACATCATCGCGCCTTTCTCTTCAGCCTTTTTAATTGGAATCCCTCTATATTCATTTAATTCAAAATTCTCCTGAATTCTTGCATTTACCAAGGCTTCAATCTTTGTAATTTCTTCATCCGTTACTTTCTGAAAGTGTGAAAAATCAAAACGTAAATATTCTGAATTTACTAACGATCCCTTTTGCTCAACATGTGTTCCTAAAACTTCTCTTAAAGCTTGGTGCATTAAGTGAGTTGCTGTGTGGTTACGAGCAGTTAAATCTCTAACACCCTCATCAACAACAGCTATAAATTCAGCATTTACATCTGATGGCAATTCTTTAGAGAAATGTACAATCAGGTTGTTCTCTTTCTTGGTATCAAAAATTTCAACTTTCCCATCTCCAAACTCTATAAATCCAGTATCACCAATCTGTCCACCTCCCTCTGGATAAAATGGTGTTAAGTTAAATACCAACTGATAAAACTCTTCACCTTTAGCAACTACTTTCCTATATTTTGTGATGTAAATATCAGCTTCGGTATAATCATACCCAATAAATTCTTCTACATCATCTTCTCTTAATTCTACCCAATCAGCTGTTTCAATTTTTGTTGCTGCCCTTGACCTCTCTTTTTGTTTCAATAACTCCTCAGAGAAACCTGGCATATCTACATGAAATTCATTTTCTAATGCTAATAATTCTGTTAAATCTATCGGAAAACCAAAAGTATCGTATAATTCAAAGGCAAATTTCCCATCAATCGTTTTGTCATTTGCAGACGCTAAATAATTATCAAAACGTTGAATTCCTTTTGCTAAAGTTCTTAAAAAACTATCTTCTTCCTCTCTAATTACTTTTGTAATAATATCTTGTTGAGCTTTTAACTCTGGGAAGAACTCCCCCATTTGATTTACCAATACAGCAACCAATTCATTAATAAACGGCTCCTTAACATTTAAGAAACTATAACCATAACGAATGCCTCTTCTTAAGATTCTTCTAATTACATATCCTGCACCTGTGTTTGATGGCAATTGTCCATCTGCAATAGCAAAAGCAACAGCTCTTACGTGATCTGCAATTACTCTGATTGCAACATCTGTTTTAATAGAAACATCTAATGTATATTTATACTCTACTCCAGAAATTTCAGAAATTTTGTCAATTAAAGGCCCGAAAACATCTGTATCGTAATTCGATTTTTTGTTTTGAAGTACCATTGCCAAACGCTCAAACCCCATCCCTGTATCAACATGTTGAGCTGGTAAATTTTTCAACTCTCCATTTGCCATTCGGTTGAATTCCATAAAAACCAAATTCCAAATTTCAACAACCTGAGGATGGTCTTCATTGACTAAATCTAATCCTGGTATTTTTGCAATTTCATCATCGCTTCTTAAATCTATATGGATTTCTGAACATGGCCCACAAGGACCAGTTTCTCCCATTTCCCAAAAATTATCTTTCTTATTGGCTTTAATAATTTTTTCAGTAGTTAACCCATTTTTCTCTAAAATAGCCGCCCACAAATCATAAGCTTCCTGATCCATTGAAGTACCATCCTTTTCATCCCCTTCAAAAACAGTAAAATAAAGTTTATTCTTATCTATTCCGTAAACATCAACCAATAATTCCCAAGCCCACTCAATTGCTTCTTTTTTGAAATAATCTCCAAAGCTCCAGTTTCCCAACATCTCAAACATGGTATGATGATAAGTATCAACTCCAACTTCCTCTATATCATTGTGCTTACCAGAAACCCTTAAACACTTTTGTGTATCAGTTATTCTAGCATATTTAACCTCCGAATTACCCAAGAACAAATCTTTAAACTGATTCATCCCGGCATTAGTAAACATAAGCGTTGGGTCGTTTTTTACAACCATTGGTGCAGAACTAACTACTTCGTGCGTTTTACTGTTAAAAAATTCTAAGAATTTACTTCGTATATTACTGGAATTCATACTGTTAAAAACTGTTAAATAAGCGTTAATGGTCTAACCCACAACAATTATTATGTTTAAATGATTAAATTTGACCTCAAAATTAGGATAATTCCTTTAATGGCTAAAGCAAAATATAGATATAATCCACACACCCTCAGCTACGATAAAATTGAGCTAACATTAAGAAATAAGATTTTAAAATCTTTCACATTTCTTGGTGCCGGGCTGGTTATTGGCGTAATGATTTATGGCTTAGCTTATACATTTATTGATTCTCCTAAAGAAAAACAACTGAAAAGAGATAATGCTCACATGCAATCTCAATTCAATATTTTAAATAAAAAACTAGATCAATTAGCTACTGTTTTAGAAGACGTACAGCACAGAGATGATAATATTTATCGTGTGGTTTTTGAAGCAGAACCAATTGATAATGAAATAAGAACTGCTGGTTTTGGAGGAATAAATAGATATAAAAAATTAGAAGGATACAATGATTCTGAATTGATTATTAAAACTGCTAGTAAACTAGACCAACTATCAAAACAACTTTATATTCAATCTAAATCTTTTGATGAAGTTTTTGAAATGGCGAAGAAAAAAGAAGAAATGTTGGCTGCTATCCCGTCAATACAACCTGTTTCTAATAAAGACTTAACCAGAATGGCAAGTGGTTACGGACACAGAATTGATCCGCACTATAAAGTAAGGAAAATGCACCATGGAATGGATTTTACTGCTCCAAGAGGCACACCTATTTACGCAACTGGTGATGGAAAGGTAATTAGAGCGGATAG
The DNA here is from genome assembly GCA_029251425.1 of Vicingaceae bacterium. Lineage (GTDB taxonomy): Bacteria > Bacteroidota > Bacteroidia > Flavobacteriales_E > Vicingaceae. Next base: position 16,509 of record JAQXDJ010000432.1, on the reverse strand, counting down.
AAAATCTAGAGGTTTTGGAAACCACGTTAGAATTGACCATGGTTACGGATACGTTACCCTTTATGCACACATGAATAAAATGAATGTAAGAGAAGGTGAAAATGTAAAAAGAGGTGATGTTATTGGTTACGTAGGGAATACTGGAAAATCTAAAGGACCACACTGTCATTATGAAGTAAGGAAAAATGGAAATCCTATTAACCCTGTAAACTTCTACTTTAACGACCTTACGCCTGAGCAGTATGCTAAAATGGTAGACCTATCTAATTCACCAACACAATCGATGGATTAATTTCTAGACCTCCATTCGTACTTTTTACTTTGCTCTATCCCCTCCATTACTTTGTGCATAATATTATCAACGTAAACACTATTTTCAAGATCTAGCGGCTCTTTTATAGTCAATTGAAGTTCAACACCTTTTTTCTTTAAGAACAAACCCTTTTTATCAAAAGCCCTTCTAAAACCATTGATAACTATTGGTACTACAACTGGGTTATGATTCTTAATAATATGAGCCGTACCTTTTCTACCATCAGCAAAAGGCTTTGTAGTTCCCTGCGGAAATGTAAGCACCCAACCAGCAGCTAAAGCTTTTTTAATATTACCTGTATCATTAACATCTACTTTCCGTTTAATTTCTTTTCCAGATTCACGCCAAGTTCTTTTAACTTTAATAGCGCCCGCCAATGCTAATATTTTAGGCAACAATCCTGAGTCCAGTGTTTCTTCTGCTCCAACAAAAAATAAATTTGTTTTAGCACACTTCATTATTGAACTCCAATTTATTTTATTAGGATGTCCATCTAAAGCGCTATGGATTACATGAAAAATAAAAGCCCCATCAGCAAAATAGGTTTGATGATTAGATACAAAAAGTACATTTTCGTTTGGCAAGTTCTGGAGTATTTCTGCTCCTTTGATTTTATAGGTGTTTTTTTTTGCAAATCGAGAATAGGTGAACAAGCCAAAAACTTGGACAATAAGTTTTTTCATAAAAATGAAACGCCCAAATGTATCTTTCTTAAACAAACTAAATCCTAAACAGAAAATGAATACTTATTTTTTCTTCTTTCTTAAGAAGATTTTATCTCCTACATTTGGTTGTGTACCAACAATTAGCAGATTCTTTTTATACAATTTTTTCAATTTTACACCATATAATTGGGAAATATCTCGCATACTCTCTCCTTCTTGAATAATATGAAAGTCCTCTTTAGACTTACTCTTTTTAGGCTGTAAATAAATTACATCTCCAACATTTAAAACATCTCCTTTATTCAAATCATTATACCTTAAAATTTGCCAAAGATTCATTTCATGACTATCAGCAATTCCATAGAAAGTATCTCCTGCTTTAGCCTTTACATACTTTATATTATTATGCAGCCTTATTTGAGTAGATACTTTTTTTACAGCTAAACCTTTACTTGGTTCTCTCTTCTTTTTTAGTTTACGTGGTGGAACTTTTGCATAATTATCATATTGACTTAAATTATTTTTTTCAATCAACATAATTAACATGTTAGCATATTTAGGATTTGTAGCATAACCTGCTTTTTTTAATCCTTTAGCCCAACCTTTATAGTCTGTTATTTTTAAATCGAATAAAAAAGAATACCTACCTCTTGTTGTCAAAAATGCTGAATGATCTTGATATGATTCATAAACTGTTTCATACTTCCTAAAACATTCATTTTTCTCATCATCATCTAATCGCATAGATTCTCCTGTCCAACCTTTATGACATTTTACACCAAAATGATTTTTACCATAAACCGCTAATGGACTATTCCCATTTCCTGATTCTAAAATACCTTGTGCTAACGTTATACTTGCCGGAACACCAGACTTTAGCATTTCTCGAATTGCATCATCTTTATAAGTCTCAATATATTCTTCTCTGGTCATTCTTCGCTCTGCAGGTTGTGCCTGAGCAAAAAGCCAATTAAAAACAAGTAAAAATGATATGAGTAAAAATTTATTCATCTAGTTTACAAAGTTATGATTCTTACCATAAACAATTTGCATGCCTTATTAAGATATGAACATTTTATTCTTGATTTAAAGCTCAATTCCAAAACGCTCTTCAAACCCTTTATTTCCTTGGATTCCTCCTGTATGAACTACAATAATTGTTTTATTGTTTAATTCATCTGTATTATTAACCATCTCATACAAACCAAACAACATTTTGCCAGTATAAACAAAGTCTAATTCAATATCATTCTCCTTCTTAAATTTCTGAACAAATTCAATTAAATCAGGTTTTACCTTGGCATAACCACCAAAATGATAATCGGTTTTTAGTTTCCAATTATCCTTGTTTATGTTAGCATCATAATCTAACAACAATTGATTAATGTCTTTAATCAGAAATTCACCTCCTTTTAATGCGGGAAACCCTAGCACTTTTTTTTCAGTTGATGCTATAATTCCTGCAATTGTTCCTCCGGTGCCACAAGCACAACAAATAACATCATAATCTATATCAATGTTTTCAATTATTTCAGCACAACCTTTAACAGCCAAAGTATTGGAACCTCCCTCAGGAATGACATAACAGTTTGAATATTCACTAGAATCCTTTCTCTTGTATTCCTCACGAGAAACAAACTTTAATTTCATTCCGTTTTCAACAGCTAAATCTAAAGTAGAATTACTTACTTCATCTCCTCTAATAATTCCAATAGTTTTTAATCCAAATTGATTTCCTGCCGCAGCAGTTGCCGCAATATGATTTGAATAAGCCCCTCCAAAAGTTACAATAGATTTAAACCCTTGAGATTTTGCTTCTTCAATGTTATATTTAAGCTTTCTCCATTTGTTTCCTGAAATTTCAGGATGAATCAAGTCTTCTCGTAAAACATAGAACTCTACATTTTTTTGAGTCAAAAAATCTGCTGCAATTTTCTGAAGTGGAATATTGTTTTCGTTAACGTTAAAATTCATTTTATCTCTTAACTTTGTGTTGAATGAATGATTTCTCAAAAGTAAACAAACTAAGCGATGATGACTTTTACCTTACACCTGAAGGTTATCGAGTTTTTACAGAAAAATACCTTTTAAAAAGAGGGTATTGCTGTGAAAATGGATGCAGACATTGTCCGTATGGCTTTGATAAATCTAAAGGAAGGCGAACAAAAAAATGAATTCAAATAATTTGACATACCAAATTGCTATTAGTAAAATAGATTTTAGGTGCAACTCTCGTTACCCTTAGTTTTTAGATGATTTTCTAAAAAAAAATTATTCACACAAAACAAAACCATTTCATGTTAAATTTTAAAGAACAAGTACAACAAGGTATTCCTAATGAATTACCTGATTTTAAAGCATTAGATACAACTGTTAGTCATGCTCCAAAACGAAAAGAAATATTAACTGCTGAAGAAAAAAAGTTAGCCTTAAAAAATGCTTTACGTTATTTTAATGCAAAACATCACCCAGTTTTAATCAAAGAATTTAAAGATGAATTAGAGACTTACGGTCGTATTTATATGTACCGTTTTCGTCCTGACTACAAAATATATGCTCGGCCAATTGATGAGTACCCAGGTAAATCTGTTCAAGCAAAATCAATAATGTTGATGATCCAAAACAATTTGGATTATGCCATTGCTCAACATCCACATGAGTTAATTACTTATGGTGGTAATGGTGGGGTTTTCTCTAACTGGGCACAATATTTATTGTGTATGCAGTATTTATCTGAAATGACAGATGAGCAAACACTAGTAATGTACTCTGGTCATCCAATGGGATTATTTCCTTCGCACAAAGATGCTCCAAGAGTTGTTGTTACGAATGGTATGATGATTCCTAATTATTCTAAACCGGATGATTGGGAAAAATTTAATGCTTTAGGTGTTACACAATATGGACAAATGACTGCTGGTTCTTATATGTATATTGGACCTCAAGGAATTGTACACGGAACTACTATTACGGTATTGAACGGTTGTAGAAAAATTGACAACCAGGGAACTGCTGGAAAATTATTTGTTACTGCTGGTTTAGGAGGAATGAGTGGCGCTCAACCTAAAGCAGGAAATATTGCAGGAGTTGTTTCTGTAACTGCTGAAGTAAATTCTGATGCAACTTGGAAGAGACACGAACAAGGATGGGTTGATGAAGTAATTTGTGACTTAGATGAATTATGTACAAGAGTTGCCAAAGCCAAAGCAGATAAAGAAATTGTTTCTATTGCTTATGATGGAAACATCGTTGACGTTTGGGAAAAATTTGATGAAGAAAACATTTATGTTGATTTAGGTTCTGACCAAACATCACTACACAATCCTTGGGCTGGAGGTTATTATCCTGCAGGAATTTCTGTAGAAGAAAGTAACGATATGATGGCGAACAACCCTGATTTGTTTAAAGAAAAAGTACAAGAAACTTTAAGAAGACATGCTGCTGCAGTTAACAAACACACAGCTAAGGGAACTTACTTTTTCGATTATGGAAATGCTTTCTTATTAGAAGCAAGCAGAGCTGGAGCTGATATTATGGCGGAGAATGGAATTGATTTTAAATACCCTTCTTATGTACAAGACATTATGGGACCTATGTGTTTCGATTATGGATTTGGCCCATTTAGATGGGTTTGTTCTTCTGGAAATCCAGAAGATTTACTGAAAACAGACAACATTGCTTGTGACATTTTAGAAGAAATGATGACTGTATCTCCTAAAGAGATTCAGCAACAAATGCAAGACAACATTACTTGGATTAAAGGAGCACAAGAAAATAAATTGGTAGTGGGTTCTCAGGCTCGTATTTTATACGCTGATGCTGAAGGGAGAATGAAAATTGCTGAAGCATTTAACAATGCTGTTGCTGACGGGACACTTTCAGCTCCTGTGATTTTAGGAAGAGATCATCATGATGTTTCTGGCACAGATTCACCATACAGAGAAACTTCTAATATTAATGATGGATCACAATTTACTGCTGATATGGCAATACATAATGTAATTGGAGACAGTTTTAGAGGTGCCACTTGGGTTTCTATTCACAACGGTGGTGGTGTAGGCTGGGGAGAAGTAACCAATGGTGGTTTTGGGATGACTTTAGATGGTTCTGCTGGTGCAGACAGAAGACTTAAATCGATGTTGTTTTGGGATGTAAACAATGGTATTGCTCGAAGAAGTTGGGCAAGAAATGATGAAGCCATTTTTGCCATTAAACGAGAAATGGAAAGAAACCCTGATTTAAAAGTGACACTACCAAATATTGTAGATGAGGATTTGATTGGATAAACAATCATCAATATCTAGATAAAAAACTCACAACGATGTTGTGAGTTTTTTTATAAGTTATAATATCTGTCATATTTGTTCTTTAACGACCGTAAAAAGACAAATCTACCCGTTCATTAATAATGAAAGTAAGTTTCTTTATTTTTAGTTATATTTGTGTTACTAACTAAATTAAATATAATTACATATGAAAAAGTACTTACTACTTGCCTCTACGGCAATAATATCTGTTTCGTCTTTTGCACAAGCAAATAGAGAAATAGGGATTGGATTAAAATGGCTTCAACAAACAAGAATTGATGCAGAATCTAATAACATCTTAATTAAAGACAATAACATTCCCAACGATAAAGCAGTTTCATCAATTTTACTTGGAACATCATTCAATGTTTTTGGGATATTGGGAGATAGACAAAATCAGGTAATTTACAACCCAGATATTAATACTGTAGCTTTTGTTCACCGTCAAAACAATGGTGGAGCAGGAGGTGTTAACGCTTCTGGTATTATGTCTTTTGATTACTCTACTGATGGTGGTGCAAATTGGACAATTAATCCTTTTCAAACTACACCAACAGGAAGTGGTCCTACTTGGAATGGGAATAGATACCCTAACATGGGAATCTACAACCCTGCAGCTAATACAGACCCAGCAAATGCATATTTAGTTCAGGTTGGACCAGGTCTAGAAACTGGTGCTGGAAGTAACGATAATGGATGGGCAAATACTTTTAGAGCATCTGCAAAATTTGATGGATCAAACATTGATGAGTCTTATGATGCAAACTCTAAATCTACGTTAAATGATGATAACGAATGGGGTGCTGCAGGATTTTACGTTACATCTCAAGGAACTGCTTGGTATGTATCAACTAACAGTAATAATTCTGGAGCTACACCTAACGCAGCTTATGATGTTGCAGATAGTTACTCTAAATATTTTTTAGTTAAAGGTGATTATAACGCTACAAGCAATAACTTTGACTGGACTGTTGTTGATACAATTGCTCCTACTTGGAATACTACAGATAATGATGGAACTCCATACAATATGTCTGGATTACCTAACATGGCATGGTCTCCTGATGGAAACACTGGATACATGGTAGTAATGGGTTCTTGGGGAGCAAACACAATGTGGAGACCATATGTTATGAAAACAACTGATGCTGGTGCAAACTGGACTAATGTTAATGATTATGACTTCTCTCAAAACACAACTTTCCAAAATAATCTTCCAGCTTTTGACAATGCTAACCCTTTAGCTGTAAGACCTTGGATGTCTTCTGCTTTTGATGTTGTTGTAGGTTCTGATGACGAATTAAGAATATTTGTTGATGTACAAGCTCAATCTTCAGATCATCCTGATTCATTACTTTATACATTTACAGATGCTTCAACTCATGGGTTATATGAAGTTGCAACTAACGGGGCAAACTGGGATATTACATTTGTAGATTCTATTTATGTAAATGATTTTGAATGGGATGCTTCAAATGGTCTTGACCATTTTGTTAGACCTCAAGCTTCAAGAAGTCAAGATGGATCGAAAGTATTTTACTCTTGGTTAGAAAGTAACACAACATTAAGTTTAGACAGACAATATCCTGATGTATATTCTATTGGACATGATATTGCTGGAAGTGAACCTATGCCATGGTCAACTTTTAAAAACTTAAGCGCTGGAACTCCAGCAAGTTTTATTTCGGCATACCAAACTGTAGCTGTTGATGTTATTGAAAGTGGTGCTGATCAAGATTGGGAGTTAGCTTTAGTATATGCTACTGGAGCAGGAGGATCTCCTATTAGTGATGGGCTTACAGCTCCACAATGGAACTTCCTTAAAGGAGTAGGATTTAGTGCTGTTGACTTTACTACTGCTGGTGGCGGAAGCGCTGGTGGTGTTGGTAGTGGTGGAAACTTAGGTGGATCTGTTGGTGTTGAAGAAAAAGCTATTTCTGATGACAACATTTCACTTTTCCCTAACCCTTCTAATGGAATCATTACACTTCAGGTTGGAAATACAAATGATTTCAATTATACTGTAGTTGATGTTGTTGGAAACGTTGTTAAAACAAGCCGTGTTATCGGTAACACAACAACTATAGATTTAACAAACAATGCTAGAGGTATTTATTTTGTAAATATCAATAACGGAGTAAGTAACATTACTAAGAAAGTAATTCTTTCTGAATAAGAAATAAATCTTATAAATAAAAAGCTCCCTTACATAAGTAAGGGAGCTTTTTTTATGTTATAAAATTAAACGGTTAAATCGCCCAACCAAAACATAGATTGAGCGTTGTATGCCATAACTAGAACACTTTAACAATAGTTAAATATAATTAACACCTTTTAACTTCGAAAATACTAGTAACAAATCATCTTTGACATACTAATTACATATTTATAGACATGAAAAAAATATCAACTATCATTCTACTTTCAGCACTTATATACTCCTTAATTGGTTGTGCAGATAAATCTCAAGAAAATAATAATACAGCGCAAGAAAATGGATGGGAACTAGAAAAACGGGTAACAAAAAAAGTAGCTAACTTTTATTTTACATTTCCTTCTGAAGGTTATGCTTATGATAATCGAGACTTGCTTGTGAAGAAATGTATTGATGATCTTAAAGAGGATTGTGCTGCAATTGAATTACAAAATTATAATACCCCGATAAAAATTATATTTCTGAATAGTAGAAAAGAAATGGAAGAAGAAGTTGGATATTCAGCTACAGGGTGGACTAATATGTGGACTCAAGAGATTCATATAGTAGCTAATAATGAATTTACGCCTCCAATTAAACATGAACTAATGCACATGATTTCAATGACTACTTGGGGCTACCCCCATGATGACTTGATTTGGATAAATGAAGGACTAGCAACAACTACAGAAAAACATTGTAATGGATATAATGTTGGAGAGATCTATCGCTATTTAATAGAGAATGAGTTACTACTTTCAATTGATTCATTGACTAACAATTTCCATGGAGAACCTTCTATAATTAGCTATCACCAATCTGCACATATAGTGGAGTATTTATTAACGAATTATGGACTTGAAAAATTCAAAGAATTATGGAAGAAAGGATTTTCTTCTTTTGAAGAAATATATTTGATTTCGTTTTCTCAAATGGAAGAAGAAATAAAAATAAAGACAATAGAAAAATACCCTACACCAGTAAATATTGATTGGGATGTTTTTAAAAAAGGTTGTTATTAAAGTATAAACGCCATACAACAATACTTATATATAATACGAGTTTCTGCTAAACGAAAGGGGGCAGCGTATTTAATAAAGCCAACCAATACTTTATTGGAGTTAAAGGCTTCATTAATTAGACACTTATCTTAATTGAGCCCCTAATTCTTTTTCTAAAGAAGCAATAATTTTAGTCATTACTTTATCAATTTGCTTATCAACTAAGGTTTTATTTTCATCTTGAAACTGGAAACTTACCGCATAAGATTTTTTACCTTCTGGCAAGTTCTTCCCTTCATATACATCAAACAAATTAATCGCTTTTAACAGCTTTCGTTCTTGCTTAGATGCTAGTTCCTTAATTGAACTATATGCAACTGCTTTATCAATTAATAACGCTAAATCTCTACGCATTGCTGGAAATTTAGAAACCTCTTTGTAAACTACTTTATTCATCGTTACTAACTTTAAAAAGTTATCGTAGTTAAAAATTACATAGAATACTTCGTTATTAATGTCGAATTGTTTTTGAATTGCTGAATCTATTTTACCAAACTCGACTAAATCAATATTATTTACTTTATGCTTTAAGCCATAATCCAAACAAACCAGCTCAGATTCTTCTGTTCTAATGTTGAATTTGTTCATCCCAAACTTTTCCATAATAGTGTTTACCACACCTTTTAATTGGTAAAAGTTTACATCTCCTGCATTTGCTGTATCCCAATTTTCGTTAACCGAAGCTCCAGAAATAAACAAACTTAAATGGCTATGCTCTTTAAATTTTGTTTCTGTTTTAAAATAAGTCTTCCCCCATTCAAACAATTTTACATCACTCGTTCTTCTGTTCTGATTGTAAACAATAGTTTCTAATCCATCAAAAAGCATAGATTGTCTTAACACATCTAATTCTCTACTTAAAGGATTTTTCATTCTCACCAATGAATCAGCTGTTTCCTTGTAATAATCCGATTTGGTTAATGAATTAGATAACATTTCGTTAAAGCCATTAGACACTAATAAATCAGAAATAGTATTCGTTACTTTTTCCTTATCTGTTTTTTCACGGTATGATAATGACGACTTTAAAACATCTGGCAACACAATATTATTGTACCCGTATATTCTAAGCACTTCTTCTATTACATCAATCTCTCTTTGCACATCCACTTTAAATGGTGGTACAGACAATTTTAATTCATCTCCATTCTCAGAAACAATCTCAATTTCTAAATCCGTTAAAATCTTTTTAATGACATCTCTATCAATTGCTTGACCGATTAAACGATCGCAATTATCATAAGAAAAATCAATTTCAAAGTTTTCAATTTCAGTTGGGTAGACATCTACTATTTCAGAAGAAACAGCACCTCCAGCAACTTCTTTAATTAAATTAGCAGCTCTTTTTAATGCATAAATCGTAATTCTAGGGTCTGCACCTCTTTCATACCTAAATGAAGCATCTGTATTTAAACCATGTCTTTTGGCCGATTTACGAATAGAAACAGCATTAAAATAAGCACTTTCTAAAAAAATACTTGTAGTTGTATCAGAAACTCCAGAAACAGCACCTCCAAAAACTCCTGCAATACACATTCCTTCTTCTGCATTACAAATCATCAAATCATCTTCTGATAATTCTCTTTCTGTATCATCAAGCGTTGTAAATTTCGTTTTATCAGCTACTGTTTTTACAACAACTTTATTTCCTGCAATTTTTTCAGCATCAAAAGCATGCAATGGCTGTCCTGTTTCATGCAACACAAAATTGGTAACATCAACAACATTATTAATTGGTGTTAATCCAATACTCAGCAATCTATTCTTTAACCAATCTGGTGATTCCTTAATTACTAAACCACTTATAGTAACTCCAGAGTAACGAGGACACAATTCAGTATTTTCTACCTCAACAGTTATGTTTAGGTCTGTATTATCAACTTTAAAATCATTAACCGTTGGTTTTACTAAATTAACTTCTTGTTTTTGCCCTAATACGGCAACTAAATCTCTTGCAACTCCAATATGACCCGTAGCATCTGCTCTGTTTGGCGTTAATCCAATTTCTAATTCGTAATCGTCTTCAATCTTAAAATAGTCTTTAGCCAAAGTTCCAACTGCAGTAGAAGGTTCTAAAACCATGATTCCATCATGTCCTTTCCCCAAACCAATTTCATCTTCTGCACAAATCATCCCTTCAGATAATTCTCCTCTAATTTTAGATTTCTTAATCTTAAAACTATCATCTCCAGCATAAAGCGTTGTTCCAACAGTTGCCACAACTACTTTTTGACCTACTTCTAAATTAGATGCCCCGCAAACAATATTTAAAGGTTCATTACCTCCAATATTAATTGTAGAACAGTTTAATTTATCAGCATCTGGATGTTTTTCTTTCGTTAAAACTTCACCAACAATCAATCCTTCCAATCCTCCTTTAACAGTTTGGATTTTTTCCATTCCGTCAATCTCCAACCCGCTATCAGTTAAAATTTCTGAAATATTTTCAGGATCAACCTCAACGTCTATATAGTTTTTTAACCAATTGTAAGAAATTTTCATGTGCCGTTGTTATTGTAATTTGAGCGACAAAAATACTGAATTTTGAATGGGATTAAAATAATTAAACCACAATATAGTTAACCTTGTGTATGCTAAAAACAATATTATGAGACCTTACCTTTTATTCTTTTCAATTTTTACAATAACCCTAAGCTCTTGTGGTCAAAACTCTGCTCCTTCTGGGGTTGGTTATAATTACAAACTATCAGACAAACAATGGGAAGATAAACTTACTGCTGATCAATTTCAAGTTTTAAGAAGAAGAGGAACAGAACGAGCTTTTACAGGTAAATATTGGGATAATAAAAAACAAGGAACATACAAATGTGCTGGTTGTAACCATAAACTATTTCTTTCTGAAACAAAGTTTAAATCGGGAACAGGCTGGCCAAGCTTTTATAACGTTATTGAAAACGGAATAGCTTTAGGTGTCGATAATAATATTGGTTATACAAGAAACGAAGTGCATTGTGCAAATTGTGGAGGACATTTAGGGCATGTCTTTGAAGATGGTCCAAAATCCACAGGATTAAGGTACTGTATTAACTCCGTCTCCTTAAACTTTGATGAAGAGTAATCATTTTGCTTTACCTTCTCTAATTTTTCGCATTGCTTTTTTACGATTAATCTTTTTAGTTTTCACTCTCTTTTCTTGCTCTTCTTCATGAAAGAAATAACGTAAGTCTATTGTAAAATAACTCCCTGTTAAATCAAAACTTTCACCTTCAACACTTCCACCTGCACTTCTCTCATAATCAATAAATTCTGTAAAAATATTATTAAATGGTCTGTGTAATGATACTCCCAAATAAACGTAACCACTTTTCTCTGTACGATATTCCCAGCCTAAATTAGCCAACATACTTGGTTGTATCCAACCTCTTTTAATTATTGTGTTTGAAAAATTTTCTCCTCCTACAAACAAATCTGAAGGGTAAACATCTATTGAAGCACCTCCTGCTACATTCATAAATGTATTACGTCCCAATTGCACATATACTAATAACAATAATGGAATTTCATAATTTACAATACTAAAGTCAGAAATTGATTGATAACTTGAGTCAGGATCATTAATAGTTAAATCATAGTTTCTTCTTAAAAAATTCAATCCTGTTTCTAGTGATAAATTTTTAGTCAACCCTCGTCTAATAACCATACCAAAACTCATTCCAAATTTTGGCTCATTAATATATTGAATATTGTTAGTTGTTTTCTCTTGTTTTCCCGCATTAAAAAATTCAACAGGAACAATAGGCTTTAATTGAATTCCAAAAGTCGTTACCTTCTCTTGTGAAAAAAGATTTGGTAAACAGACCAAAAAGATAAATATGTAGAGAATAAATTTCATTCAGTAAAACAAAACTAATGTTTTAAGACAATATTGTTCATTTCCTTTTAATCAACGGTAAAGTTAAAGCACAAAAAAAGGTTTCCAATTTCTTGAAAACCTTTTGTGGGCGATGAGGGATTCGAACCCCCGACCCCCTCGGTGTAAACGAGGTGCTCTGAACCAACTGAGCTAATCGCCCTTAAGCGGCTGCAAATATATATTAAATCTAATTTAATACAAGCATTTTTTTGAAAAAAAATCGTTAAAAAATGTACTGCTCCCATTTCCAAGCAGATAGCATCATATCTTCTAAGTTGTATTGAGGAATCCACCCTAATATTTTATGAGCTTTTTCATTGTTAGCATAAATAGCAGCTACATCACCATCTCTTCTATCCCCTATACTATAGTTCAATGATTTTCCACTCACTTTTTCAAAAGCTTTAATTGCTTCTAAAACTGTAACCCCAACCCCGGTTCCAAGGTTAATTATATCATGACTTAAGTCTAACTTTTCTTTTATTAAACAATCTAAAGCCAATACATGAGCATTAGCTATATCACTCACATGTATATAATCTCTAACACATGTACCATCTCTCGTTTCATAATCACTTCCAAAAACTGTAAGTTTTTCTAGCTTACCAATAGCTGTTTGTGTAATAAAAGGCACCAAATTGTTTGGCTTTGTGCTTGATAGTTCCCCATTAAATCCTGTAATATGCGCTCCAACAGGATTGAAATACCTTAGTGAAATTGCTTTTAAGTTTTTATTTGCTTTAAGAAAGTCATCAACCATTACTTCTCCTATTTGCTTAGTATAAGCATAAGGTGATTCTGGTTTTGATAACTTATTGTTTTCCGTAACCGGTAACTCATCTACATTACCATAAACAGAACAAGATGACGAAAAAATAATATTAGGAACATTATATTTTGCTTGGCAACGCAGAATATTGTTCAAGGTATTAATGTTGTTATCATAATACATTAAAGGTTGTTCAACAGATTCTCCAACAGCTTTGAATGCCGCGAAATGTATTATCCCATTTATTCCTGGATTTTCTTCAAACACTTTTTCAGTAGCCCCTAAATCTTTTAAATCAACATTATAATGCTTTACTTTTTTACCAGTAATATTTTCAACCCTAGTGTATGAATCCCCAGATGAATTAGCATAATTATCTAAAGAAATTATTTCCCATTCTGTATTCTGAATAATTTCTATAATAGTATGAGAGCCTATATATCCAGCCCCTCCAGTAATTAATATTTTCATAATCTCATTTTATATACTCAAAAATAAGAATTATAAATTGGTAACAGAGCTTATAAAAACTTACTTTCGTTAAAGATTTTAACTGTTTCAATGAGCAATTCCAAGCAATTTACAAAGTGTTTAATTACAGGCAATAATGACCTAAAGCCTTTAAAGGGCTATGAAAAAGACTATCTAGTAAAAAGTAAATCAAGTGGCTTTGTTTTTTGTTCAAGAATTGCAACTGAAAAAGAACTTTTAGACTATTATAGTTCTTATCCTGTTGGATATAATTCTGAATCAGAGATTACTCGAATTAGAATTAATGAGCTTCTTGATGGCTTTGAAAAATACCGTAAAACAAACAGAATTCTTGATGTTGGTTGTGGTCCTGGATTATTTTTAATTGAGGCAAAAAAAAGAAATTGGGATGTTTACGGAACAGAATTTACTATAGAACAAACTGACTACCTTAAAACTAAAGGAATTAAAACTTCACTAGGAAAACTACAATCTAATAGTTTTGAAAAAGAAAGTTTTGATGTTATAATATCAAGTGAAGTTATTGAACATATTAACAATCCTATTGAAGAAATGAAACTGTTTAATTTCTTTTTAAGAAAAGGAGGGTTAACATATATTACTACTCCAAACTTTAATGCCATTGAACGTTTTATTTTAAAAGGTAGATACAATATTATTCTATATCCGGAACACCTTTCATACTACACCCCAAAAACAATCGACTTACTTTTAAGTAAAACTGGGTTTCAGAAAGTAAAAATAAAAACAACAGGAATAAGCATCTCTCGAATTAAAAACAGCTTAAGTAAAACCTCTAGTTCTCATAAAGACAACATCAATAATGATGAAGCCTTAAGACAATCTTTAGAAACAGGTTACAAAAAACACATTAAATCTTTTATTAACTGGATATTAACTACGTTAGGTATTGGTAGCTCAATGAAGGTTTGGTATGAAAAAAAATAAATTCAACTTTAGTTAAAATGGAAAATACAGGGGAAAGGCTTACAACTACAATTAAACACGAAACGGCAATTCACCACCTTCATAGATATGCAATTGCAATTGAACTAGCTAAAAACAAAGAAGTCTTAGATATTGCTTCAGGAGAAGGATATGGAAGTAACTTACTCTCTAAAACTGCCAAAAATGTAACTGGAGTTGATATTAGTCGAGAAGCTATAGAGTTTGCTACAAAAAAATACAAATCTAACAACCTCAATTTTATTAAAGGACAAGCTGATAAAATCCCTTTAGAAGACAACTCTATTGATTTAGCAGTAAGTTTTGAAACAATAGAACATCATGATAAACACAATGAGATGTTTAATGAATTAAAAAGAGTTTTAAGACCTAATGGCCTGTTAATAATGTCATCGCCAGATAAGGCAAATTATTCAAACAGTACCAATCATGATAATCACTTCCACATAAAAGAGCTGTATCGAGAAGAGTTTAAAGAATTGGTAACTCAGAATTTTAAACACTCCAAGATTTACTACCAAAACATATCTTACAACTCTATTATAGTTCCTGAGGATGGTTTAGGATCAAATTTTAAGGAGTATTCTGGAGATTTTCTAAATGTTAATTCAACTCCTACCTTAGCATTTCCAGTATACAACATTTGCATTGCTTCTGATAATGAATTAACTGATGTAAATTTAGCTGATTTTAGTACATATTCTGCTACCGAAGTACTGGAAGACATTTTAAATGTTTATGATTCTAAAACCTATAAAATTGGAAAAATGGTAACTCAACCTCTTCGTTGGCTAAGAAAACTTTCTTTTTAATTAATCTCTTTGTAAGATTTGAGTAAAATCTGCTTTTTTAACTATAAACAACTCTCCAATTTTTATTTTTTCTTTCACTAATAGGTTATATAATAAAAATAAGAATAAACAAAAATAAGCCAGAGAAGTAGCTATTGCCGCACCAACAATTCCATACTTTGGAATTAATAAAACATCCAAAATAACTGTTGCAAATAGTCCTATTGAGTTTGCAATTAACGCAATATTGCTCTTTCCTTTTGAAAAGAGCATAATACTGAACAACTGGCTCATTGCAGTAAATACCATTCCTATTAATAAAATATTAAATGGTATTCCGGAATTAGTAAACTCTTCTCCGTAAAGGAAAACCAAAAGCCAATCACCAAGAAGTGCTAAAACTGTTACAATGAAAATGACTGATGTAAAATTAATCCTAGAGTAAGTCGTAAAATACTTTCTGCGTTGCACCTCATCATCCTCAGACAAATAGGGCATCATAACCCCTCCTATTATTTTTGAATATAATAGAATAAATTGAGCAAAATTTACCGCCAGTACATAAATACCTAACTGTATATTTCCATCATAATAAGCTACTAACCAAATATCTAAGCGATAATTTAAAAAGTTTATTATTAAGCTAATAAAAACGGGGAAAATATATTTGTAAAAAGGTTTTATATCCTCCTTAATTGAAAGCCTAAATGTTGGTTTTAGTTCTAAATTTTTACTAAAACTAATCAGCCACATTAATGTATTTAAAAATAAAATTGCCAAACTAGTCTTGAAAATAAAGGCAACATCTACAGTAACATACCCTATTGAGTCTAGATAAAACAAACAGGAATATGTACTCACATTAAATATACTATTGATTAAACTAATGCGATTTATATACTTAAATGATTTAGTTGTTTTAAGAAACGCACCTATTAATGTATTTATAAGATTTAAAGCAAACATTCCTAAAAGGAATAACTTAAAAAATAAACTATCATATCCATCTGGAAAAAACAACTAAATCATTTAAGTATATAAATCGCATTAGTTAAATCAATAGAATATTTAATGTGA
>JAQXDJ010000426.1 GCA_029251425.1 Vicingaceae bacterium | reverse complement strand
TCAATTTTCCAAATATATACACCATCAGGCACAGGCGAACCTTTGTGAGTTCCATCCCATCCAATATCAGGGTTTGTAGTTTGGAAAATAAGTTCACCCCATTTATTGAATATAGACATTCTAAAGTTGTTTACTTCAACCCCTTCACTAACAACTTTGAATTCATCATTTAATCCATCACCATCAGGAGTAAACCCTGTAGGGATATAGAATAAGAAAACATCATCAATGATAACCACTTTAGTTATAGAGTCACGACAACCATACTCATTGGTAACAGTTAAAGTTACATCATAATTTCCTGGTCTATCTTGTGGGAACTGGAAAGTTGGATCGATACTATCATTAGTGTATTGCGCATCAGTAATAAAAATCCACTGGTTGTAATCATTTTCTACACTTTGGTTTTTAAAAGTAACAAAAGCATTTAGGTAATCAGTAGGATTAGGGGTCCAGTCAAACTCAGCTTCAGGATATCTGTGTGCATCAATTTGATATTGAGGCATAATAGTGTCCCAAGTACATCCGCCTATGTCAGTTACTGTTAATTTTACATTGTAAATACCAGGTTGATCATAGCTGTGAGGTATTTGGTAACTAAAAGGAAAGTCAAGAACTTGTCCATCATCAAAATCCCATTGAACATTAGTGATAACACTTGAAGTAACTGTAGTATTGGTAAAAGTAGGCTCTATTTGATCATAACATCCTACAGTATCAGTAGCAGTATAAGTAGGGTAAATAGGGTTAGACCAGTCTGTACGAATAGTATCGGTAGCAGTAGGAGTAGTACAACTATCAGAAACGACTACAGAGAATACTTCTTCATCATAACTAGGAGTTACAGTAAATGTGTTTGTGCCAGTAGCACCAATAATATTGTTGTTACCATCTAACCAAGTATAAATTAGGTTAGCGTAAGGGCCTCCACCAGAAGCATTAACAGTTATGTCAGTTGAAGCACCTTCACAAATAGTTGTCTGACTAAGAGCCATATCAATAATGTTAATAGCAGCATAAAGAGTAACAGAAACAGTTTGAGTAGTAGAAACACACCCATTACCATCTTCAGCATAAACACTATAAGTAGTTGCTGAAGCAGGATTAACGTTGTGAGGTCCATTACCAACTAACCCATTATCCCAAACTAAATTAAGAGGAAGAGTTGTTCCGTTAGGAGTTCCATAAAGAGTAGCAGTACCATCAATACAAATAGTAGTATCTGGAGTAACGTTAGTTAAAGTAACTGGTAAAGGTTCAGTAATTGTGATTATATCAGTGAATGAACAACCAATAGTATCGAAGATTACTACAATGTAACTTCCAGGTCCTAAATTTGTTAAAGAATCAGAAGGGTTACCCGAAGAAGTTTGTATAAGTGATTGTGCTTGGTTATTGTTACGGAATTCAATAGTAAAGTCACTATTTAATGCAGTAGCAGAAACGACAATTTTACCATCATTTAACCCAAAGCAAGTAGCATCTTCAAAAGAAACAGTAGGGACAATACAACAAGATCTTACTTCTACTGAATCAGTATCGAAACAACCACCTAAAGTATCAGTAACAGTAACTAAATAGTTAGTAATACCTTGATTAGGAGTAGCATTAGGATTTTGTATGGTAGCGTTGTTTAAAGTGTTACCAAAAGTCCAGCTAAATGAATAGTTGTTTGGAACTGGAGCGGCACCTAAATCTACATTAATAGGTACACTAGGTGTACAGTTTAACAATGTATCAAGCGTAGTAATGTTAATGTTAGGAATATCTGCTACGTTTACATAGAAAGTGTCTCTTCTAATACATCCAGAATTATCAACTGAGACAACAACAGTATCAGAACCAGAAATGTTAAATGTAGCTTGGGTAAGGCTGTCATTAGGAAGATTAAAAACGCCTGTATTAGATGACCAACTGTATGTGTAGTTCCCAGTTATAGAGGGTGTTGTGATGCAGTTGAGAATGTCTCCTACACAAATGTTAGTATCATTAGGAGAGGTTGTTAGGGTGTACATAGGTGTTACATTAACAATCACTGTGTCTGAAGTTGTAATTAAATTACAATGTCCTGTTACATTAACATAAAAAGTGTCAGTAACTAAAGCTGGAACAAAAATATCAGCAGTATCAGGAAATAAATTTCCTTGACTATCTGTCCAAAGATAACTGTAAGGTGGAATAGCTCCGCTAACATTAGCGGAAATCAAAACTGAATCATCAGGGCAACTCAAAAGTAAATCATTAGACACAGATGAAATTATAGGAGTATCATTTATAAATAAGCTGTCAGTTGACACAATTGTATTTCCACAAGCGTTAATAGATGTAGTAGTAATAATAATAGATTCTGCACCTTCTGCGATTACATCCGTTAAAGGATTGATTATAATGCTAGCAGTGTCAATTCCAGATAGGTAAGTTACACTATCAGCAATAAGACTGTAATCGACACCATTAGTAGCAGTACCTGTAATTGCAAAATGCACTGTTAAATCACCAGCAGTATCAGATCTAGTAAGGTTTAATACTGCAGGATCACAACCTTCATATAGTGTTGTATCACCACCAGTTGTAGCAGTTGAGAAATTAATAGCTACAGGTGCACTTGAAGAAAAACTTGAGGCTTCCAAAAAAAGACCTGTGTCAAGAAAATCATCTTGAGCATCTGCAATTGCAATTTTAAAATGATAAACTGCGCCACAATTTACTGGGAAGAGAATTTCAATTGATGTTGTAAATCCATTAAAATCATTGTTTTGTTGTGTTGAATTATCAATATAATATTGACCATTTAGAGATGTGGGTGTCTGGTTAGGATCTACATAAATTGTACTGATAGTAATTGGAGTTGTTGTTCCAGGCACAACAGCTACATTAGTAGCTCCATTTGGAAACCCTACAGGAGCGGCATAAGGACCGCTAAATCCTGGACCACTTACAAAAAGAGCAAAAACATCATTAAATACTTCGTTGATGTATCCAAAAGTTCCGTTTCCAGGATATTCTGCTGAAGCAAAAACAAAGTTGAATTTTACAGAATCTCCAGTTGGAGTAAAATCAAATTCTAAAAAAGCTGCATCTTGGGTTTGTGTAATATTAGTTGCTTGTGGGTTTGAGTTTACGGATTGTGCTATGGCTAATAAATCAGGATCTCCAGGTCCTGCATAAGTTCCTGTTGAAGGAAGATTTCCACCTGGAGGTATATCATTAACATCTCCTGTTGACATAACAATCCCTGAATCTAAACCTATATTAGGGGCTCCATTCAATCCGCCTGAAAAATATCCTATTTGAGCAGGGTTTCCAGAAAAAGTAATATTAGAGGCAGAAACTCCATTTCCTAGTAACACATTGTTTACAAGAAATGCAGGGGTGTTGTATGGTGCTGTATTTGAAACATTTATTTGAGCTTTAACAGTAAAGCTTAAAATTGAAACAGTAAGTAATAATATAACTTTTTTCATAAAATGAGGCTTTTCACTATAGAGACTCTTTAAATAAATATAGGGTTGCACGAAGTTATATTATTTGACATCTATTTAGTAACAAAAAAATAAGTTTTACTGAAAACCTAACCGCTATTTTACCAATTTTTTATATTTAAATCGAGTAGGTTCAGTACCTAAACGTTTTCTTCTATTTTCTTCATAATCAGAATAAGAGCCTTCAAAGTATACCACTTCAGAGTTGCCTTCAAAAGCCAAAATGTGTGTGCAAATCCTGTCTAAAAACCATCTGTCGTGAGAAATAACTACAGCACATCCTGCAAAGGATTCTAGCCCTTCCTCTAAAGCTCTAATAGCATTTACATCTAAATCATTTGTTGGCTCATCTAATAATAAAACATTGGCTTCCTGTTTAATGGCCATAGCCAAGTGTAGTCTATTTCTTTCCCCGCCTGATAGTGTTCCTACCTTTTTATTTTGATCTGATCCTTGAAAATTAAAACGAGATAAATAAGCTCTAGAGTTAATTGTTTTACCTCCAAACTCCATCATTTCTGTACCACCTGAAAAGACTTCAAAAATAGTTTTATCATCTAATAAATCTTTGTGTGATTGATCTACATATCCAATTTTAACTGTTTCACCAACTTTGAATGTTCCATTGTCTGGAGTTTCTTCCCCCATTATCATTCTAAATAGGGTGGTCTTACCAGCTCCGTTTGGTCCAATAATACCAACAATACCAGCAGGAGGTAACTTAAAGGTTAGGTTTTCATATAATAATTTATCATCAAAGCCTTTAGAAATTTCAGTAACATCTAATACTTCATTTCCTAAACGAGGTCCGTTAGGAATAAATAATTCTAATTTTGCTTCTTTGTCATTAGCTGATTCACTTAATAATTTATCATAATTAGCTAAACGTGCTTTAGATTTAGACTGTCTTCCTTTAGCATTCATTCGAGTCCATTCTAACTCTTTTTGTAGATTCTTTCTTCGCTTACTCTCTGTTTTTTCCTCTTGAGCTAATCTGTTCGATTTTTGCTCTAACCAAGAAGAGTAGTTTCCTTTCCAAGGAATTCCTGAACCTCTATCTAATTCTAAAATCCAGCTAGCAGCATTATCTAAGAAATACCTATCGTGAGTAATTGCTATAACTGTTCCTTTATATTGTTGTAAGTGTTGTTCTAACCAATAAACCGATTCTGTATCTAAGTGGTTGGTAGGCTCATCTAATAATAAAATGTCAGGAATTCCTT
>JAQXDJ010000424.1 GCA_029251425.1 Vicingaceae bacterium | reverse complement strand
CCTTCCTTTTGGATAACCTTTGATTCCTAAAGCTAAATCTAAATTTAATGAACCTGTAGGTATAACATCTACATCTAATGTAGGTGCATCTCCTAATTTCATAATTGTACCTTTTCCGTAAGATTTTTCCAATCGATCCATTGTCAATTGAAGTGCTTTTAATTTTTCTACGTTCGCATCTGCCATGATATATAATATTTTATTCTGAGTAATTATTTTTAACACTACAAATCTAGGTTAATAAATCTACAATTTGTAGTTTTATTAAAATTTATTTAAAAATCGTAATGTTTTAAACGCTTTCAGAGGCAATAAAAATTTTCAAGAATTAATCTCTGCTCTAATTTGTTCGGTATGAATCTTTGTTTTCACCTTTTTTATGATACTTTCTATCTTCCCATTTTCATCAATAATGAAAGTTGTGCGATGAATTCCATCATAAATTTTACCCATAAATTTCTTTTCTCCCCAAACTCCATATCTATTTAAAAGCTCTTTATCTACATCTGCCAATAAATCAAATGGTAAGTCATGTTTCTCAATAAATTTTTGATGTCTCGTTTCATCATCAGCACTTACACCAATCACTTCAAAACCATCTGCTTTTAAACTTTCATAGTTATCTCTTAAATCGCAAGATTGTGTTGTACAACCTGGAGTCATATCTTTTGGATAAAAATAAAGGATAACCTTTTTACCTTGGTAATCTGCAATTTTATGCAATTTACCATTTTGATCTTTTATATCAAGTTCTGGAGCTTGATCTCCAATATTTAAGTGAAACATAGTATAATAAATAAGTTACTACAAAGTAGCTTAATCTATTTGATTATTACAATGAAAATCGATTCGATTTATGAACAAGATAAAAAACACAGGAAACTTGCTCTGTCGTAAAATATAATTTGGTACACTATAAGATGTATAAAACATTAAACCTTAAAAACTATTTAAACTAAAACAACAGGCTGTTAATAGATGAAAAAATAGTATTTGACGATTAAACAATGTTTGACACAATAAATCCGTAACATAATTTCTACATTGCAGTACAACACTATGTGCTAACTAAAATTATTCCTATGAAAAGAACGATACTATCTCTACTGCTTATTATTATCTTTTTTCTTCCAATAATAGCTATTGGACAAACAAGTTCATAATTTTTGTTTGCCCCACCCGAAGTTACTTCTGGTCATGGAGCTGCTGCATCACAAGGTTTGCGATTAGTGATGGCAACAACCAATACTGCTGCAACAGTAACAATTGAACAACCTGCGAATGCAGCTTTTAATGGTGGAGCACCAATCGTAATTAATATTCCTGCAAACTCTGGCCATATTGAAAACATGACTCCTCATAGAGCAGATTTAGAAACAATGCCTCAGGATGTAATCTTAAACACTGGTTTACACATTACATCTACAGCAGATATTACCTGTTATTATGAAGTTACCACAACAAACAACCCTGACATTTATTCTCTAAAAGGAGCAAATGGATTAGGAACAGAATTTTACACCCCTTTTCAAAACACCTGGAGAAATGGAAACTATACACCTGCAGCTTACACCTCATTTGACATCGTTGCCACAACAGACAATACAACTGTTCTTATTTATCCTCAAAAGGCTTTAGATGGTGGACACCCAGCATTAGCATCATATTCCATAACATTAAATAGAGGTCAAACATATTCAGGTGCTGTAACAAGTACAGTTGGAGCGGACAACCCTGCAGGTACAGCAATAGTTTCTGACAAACCTATTGCTGTATCGGTAAAAGATGATTCGGTATGGCCGCAACCTGCAGGATGTAAAGATTTAAATGGAGATCAATTGGTACCCGTTAATATAGTTGGGAGAGATTATATTGTTACCAAAGGAGGTTTAACTACTCCCGAATACGCATATATTGTTTCAACTGAAAACAATAATATAATAACGGTTGATGGAGCTGTTGTAGCAACACTATTTGCTGGGCAAACCTACAGAGTCGACATTACCAACCCTTCCACTTTCATTTCATGTTCTGAACCTGCCTATTGTTACCATATTTCTGGTTTTGGATGTGAAACAGGAGGCGCTTTATTACCGCCACTAAATTGTGCAGGATCAACTCAAGTTAATGTTGTACGATCAACTACTGAATTTTTTGGGTTAAACATTGTCGTTAGAACTGGTAATGAAGGAAATTTCTTACTAAATGGTAACCCTGCTCTAATACCTGCAACTGCTTTTACAGTTGTACCAAATACTGGAGGAGCATGGACAGCAGCTCAAATTAATTATAACACTACAGATATACCTGTTGGAACAAATAATTTGATAACTAACTCAACTGATGTCTTCTCGGTAGCATTAATAAATGGAGGTGCTGGTAGCGGAACAAGATTTGGTTATTTCTCTGAATTTGCTGCTGAAGTTGTTGTTGATCCAGGACTAAATCAAACTGTCTGTGCAAATGATTCTGCACAACTAGGAGGAACTGTTACTGGAGGTACTACTACTGGTATTTGGACAAGTAGCGGATCAGGAACTTACATTCCAAATGATACAGATTTAGATGCTATTTATGTTCCTAGCCCTGCTGACATATCTGCTGGAGCTATTACCTTAACCCTAACTTCTACAGGGCAATGTACTCCAATATCTAATGACATGACTATTACTTTCACTCCAGCTCCTACTATTGATGCAGGAGCACCTATAACAGTTTGTGCTAACAATCCAAATGTCAATTTAAATGCACTTGTTACAGTAGCTAGTGGTGGTATATGGTCTGGTGGAACAGGGACTTATACACCTAACAATACTTCTCTAGCTACTACATACACTCCTAGCGCAGCAGAGATTACAGCTGGAACAGTAACCTTAACAGTTACTTCTGCAGGAAATGGGACTTGTAACCCTGTAAGTGATGACATTACAATTACAATTACACCTTCACCAATTGTTGATGCAGGAACTAACTTAAGTGTTTGTGAAAACAATGCTACAGCAGCATTAAATGGTACAATTACTAATGCTGGTGGCGGTACTTGGTCAGGTGGAGCAGGTACTTACTCTCCAAACAACAATGCAGTAAATGCTACATACACTCCTACTGCTACTGAAATTACAGGTGGAACTTTAACGCTTACATTAACATCAACCAGTAATGGAAATTGTAATGCAGAAAGTGATGATGTATTAATTACATTCACTCCTGGGCCTACTGTAAATGCTGGAATAGATCAAACATTATGTGAAAATAATGCCAATGCTAGTTTAAATGGCTCTGTAGCTAGTGCTACTGGTGGGGAATGGTCAGGTGGTCTTGGTGTATTCTCACCAAGTAACACAACCCTTAATGCAACTTATACACCAACTGCCGCTGAAATTGCATCGGGAATAATTACCTTAACATTAACTTCTACAGGGAACGGAACATGTAATGCAGAATCAGATGACATGATTATAAACTTTACTGCTGCACCTACGTCTGATGCTGGTGCTGATGCAACAGTTTGTGCAAACAATCCTGATGTCAGTTTAAGTGGAGCGATTACTATCGCAACTGGAGGTCTATGGTCTGGTGGAACCGGTACTTATTCACCAAACAACACTTCATTAATAACAACCTACACGCCAAGTGCTGCTGAAATTACTGCTGGAACAGTAACTTTAACATTAACTACAGCAGGAAACGGAACTTGTAACCCAGTTGCGGACAACATTGATATTACAATTACTCCCGCACCTGTTGTTAATGCAGGAGCAGATGTAAGTGTATGTGAAAACAACTCTGATGTTTCTCTTAATGGATCGGTTACAATTGCTAGTGGCGGAACATGGTCTGGAGGTGGTGGAACATTCAACCCTAGTAACACAGCACTTAATGCTACATATAGTCCTACAGCGGCTGAAATTGCTAGTGGAAATTTAACGCTTACTTTATCATCTACTGGTAATGGAAATTGTAATGCTGAATCGGATAATATGACTATTACATTTACACAAGCTCCAACGGTGAATGCTGGAGCTGACCAAACATTATGTGCGAACAATGCAAATGCTAGTTTAAATGGTTCTGTTGTTGGTGCTATTGGTGGAACATGGACAGGTGGTTTAGGAGTATTCTCCCCTAGTAACACTGCATTAAATCCAACTTATACACCAACTGCTGCAGAAATTGCATCAGGAATAATAACACTAACCCTTACCTCTACTGGAAACGGGACTTGTAATGCTGAGACAGACGATATTATAATCAACTTTACTGCAAGCCCTACCGCTGATGCTGGTTTGGACGCTACTGTTTGTGCTGGTACTCCAGATGTTAATTTAGCTGGAGTAGTTACAGTTGCTACTGGAGGTCAATGGATTGGTGGTGGTGGTACATTTAACCCAAACAATACTGACCTTAATGCGGTATATACTCCTTCGAGTGCGGAAATCACTGCAGGCACTGTTACCTTAACTCTACAAACGATTGGTAATGGTAATTGTAATGCTGTTTCTGATGATATGATCATTACTATTCAGCCAACACCAATAGTAAATGCAGGACCTAATCTAACATCATGTGCGAACAATCCAAATGTTAACTTAGCTGGTACAGTTCAAAATGCTACTGGAGGAATTTGGAGTGGTGGAACTGGATCATACAACGCTTCTACAACGGATCTGAATGCAGTGTATACTCCTTCTGCAGCTGAAATTACTGCTGGAACGGCAACTTTAACACTTACTAGTACTGGTAATGGTTTATGTAACCCTGTTGCTGACAATGTTACCATTACTATTATTAATGCTCCTACAGCAAACGCAGGAGCTGATCAAATTATATGTAGTAACAATTCTGATATTACTTTAACAGGATCTGTAACAGGAGCTTCTGGCGGTCAATGGACAGGTGGTTTAGGTGTATTTACTCCAAGTAATAATGCTCTTAATGCAGTCTACACTCCTACTCTAGCAGAAATAACTTCTGGAACAATCACTTTAACATTAACAACAACAGGAGTTGGGTTGTGTAACCCAGAAAATGATAATATGGTTGTTACTTTTACTGCTGCTCCTACTGCTGATGCTGGACCAGATCTAAACAGTTGTGCGAATAACGCCCAAGTAACATTAGCCGGATCTGTTACCATTGCAACTGGAGGAATCTGGAGTGGAGGAACTGGATCATACAATCCTTCAAGTTCCGACTTAAATGCTGTTTACACTCCTTCTAGTGCTGAAATTACAGCAGGAACTACCACTTTATATTTAACAACTACTGGAAATGGAAACTGTAACTCTGAAGTAGACAGTGTTGTCATAACAATTGATCCTCTTCCAGTAGTTAATGCAGGAGCTGACCAATCAATTTGTGTAACCAATTTAAATGTATTGCTTTCAGCTACTGTTTCAGGTATAACAAACACCGGTCAGTGGTCAACTTCTGGTTCTGGATTTTTTGTTCCTAACAACACAACACTTAATGCTACTTATGTAGCGAGTAGTGCAGATTCAATTGCTGGTGTTGTTACATTAACTTTGGCATCTACAAACAATGTCAACTGTTTACCAATTACTGATGACATGGTCATTAATATATTACCTGCTGGTATTGCTGATGCTGGTCCAGACCAAACAGTTTGTGGAAACAACGCTAATGTAGCATTGAGTGGTGTATTAAGTGGTGCTGCAACAGCAGGAACTTGGTCAACATCTGGAACTGGGGCATTTATACCTAACAACACAGATCTTAATGCAACATACACACCAAGTGCTGGTGATATTCTCTCTGGATCAGTTACCATTACATTAACTGCAAATAGTTGTAATGTGGCTACGGATGATATGATCATCACTATAACTCCTGAACCTATTGTTGGTGCAGGACCTGACCAAACTGTGTGTGTGACCAATTTAAATATACCATTAAGCGGTACTGTTTCAGGTGCTTCAACAACAGGTACATGGACAACACTTGGTACAGGAACCTTCACTCCTAGTGCCAACGACTTAAATGCAACTTACAATGCAAGTCCTGCGGATTCTTTAGCTCAAACAGTTACGCTTTACTTATCAGCAACAGGAATTGGTAATTGTAATGCCGTAACGGACACCATGATTATAAATATGTTTGATTTAGGAACGGCAGCTGCTGGAGCTGATCAAACGTTATGTGCCAATAATGGTGATGCTGTTTTAAATGGAATTATTGGTGGTGGAGCCACTCAAGGTTTATGGACTACATCTGGAACTGGAGGATTTTCACCCAACAATACAACTCTTAACGCAACATATATTCCAAGTCCAGGCGATTTAATCGTTGGAAACATTACCTTATTATTAACTGCAACAAACAGTTGTAATGCTGCTTCTGATAATTTAACAATTACCTACACTCCAGCTCCTCTAGTTGATGCCGGAGCGGATCAAATGATTTGTGGAACTAATCCAATAATCGTTTTAGCAGGAAATGTTACTGGAGCTACTGCAGGTATTTGGTCAACATCAGGTTCTGGAAGCTTCTCTCCTACCCCATCAACGCTTAATGCATCATATACTGCGAGTGCTACAGATATAAATGCTGGAAGTATTACTTTATATCTTACTTCGGTAGGTAATGGAAATTGTAATGCTGAAGTGGATTCTATGATACTAGATATTAGCACTGGAGTTTCTACTGATGCTGGACCTGACCAAACGGTTTGTTCTACAGCAGACTTTACAGTCATTCAAGGAAGTGTTACTAATGGTTCAACTACTGGTATTTGGTCAACGTTAGGAACAGGTACTTTTATACCTTCAGATACAGTATTGGTAACAGAATATCACTTTAGTACTGCTGATTCTTTAGCTGGAAGTGTAACATTAATTCTTACCTCTACATACAATGGAAGTTGTTTAGCTGATGCTGATACGATGGTAATTACACTTGGAAGTTCTGCTTACGCATCTGCTGGACCTGACCAAATAGTTTGTGCCGACAACATGCTAATCAACATT
Source organism: Vicingaceae bacterium (assembly GCA_029251425.1). GTDB lineage: Bacteria > Bacteroidota > Bacteroidia > Flavobacteriales_E > Vicingaceae. The sequence goes on along the minus strand of JAQXDJ010000424.1, from coordinate 500 downwards.
AGTGGAATAGTTTCAGGTGGTGCTAGTTTAGGACAATGGAGTACAATGGGATCTGGAACCTTTTTACCTAACGATACTGCTTTAAATACCATTTATGTTCCAAGTAGTGCAGATTCGCTTAATGGTTCTGTAAACATAATATTGAGCACTACTGATCACGGAAGTTGTTTAGTAGGAACAGATACTTTAAACTTAATAATTGATTACCTTCCAGTTGCTTTAGCAGGAAATGATATCGTTGCCTGTGCAAATCAAGATTCTATTCAGTTAAGTGGAGCAATTAATTTTGCATCAGGTGGAACTTGGACTACTTCAGGTTCTGGAACCTTCTCTCCAAATGACACTACCCTACAGGCAGTTTATTTACCAAGTGCTGGAGATATGGCTGGAGGCACAATCACATTAACACTTACATCTGCATCAAATGGATTGTGTCCTTCTAATCAAGATGATGTAACAATTACGTTTACCAATCCGCTGAATATAGATTTTGACTATGT
>JAQXDJ010000423.1 GCA_029251425.1 Vicingaceae bacterium | reverse complement strand
CAATCGATGAAATTATTAGGCATGCCCATTCTGATTTAACTGTTTTGGGAATTGTACCAAAGTACAAACACGATATACCTGTTTCTCAGTTAGTTGTTAATAAAAATCCAAAATCGATAATTGCGGAGTCATTTAGAGCAATAAGATCTAATATGCAATTTATCTCAAAAATTGAGGGTAAAAAATTGCTGGCGGTTACGTCAACGGTATCTGGAGAAGGTAAAACTTTTGTGGCAATTAATACGGCAGGTATAATTGCTTATTCAGGAAAAAAAGTAGTTATATTAGATTTGGATATGAGGAAACCTAAAATTCACTTAGGCTTTGGTGTTGAGAATAATGTTGGAATGAGTACACTTTTAATCAAAACAAAAACGATTCATGAGTGTATTCATCATAGTGAATTGGAAAATTTAGATTTTATAACATCAGGTCCAATCCCTCCAAATCCCTCTGAACTAATAATTAATGGAGAATTAGACAATGTTGTTAAAGCTTTGCATGAAATTTATGATTTTGTTATTATTGATAATCCTCCGATTGGATTGGTGTCTGATGCAATGGGAATTTTAAAGAAAGCAGATTATCCTATCTATGTTTTTAAAAATGAATATTCTAAAAAATATTTTGTAAACAATTTAGATCGTTTAATGTTAGATAATGGAATAAGGAAGCTTTCAGTAGTTTTAAATGCCGTAGAACATGGTAAAAGCGCTTATGGTGGTGGTTATGGATATGGATATGGAGGTGGATATGGATATGGTGGTGGATATGGATATGGATATGGCGGTTATTATGAGGATGAGCCAAAAGAAAAGAAAGATATGTTTAAGAATATGTTTGGTAGAACAAAATAGTGTATGAAATTCAACAAGCTTTACATAGAAGGGTTAGTGGTGATAGAGCCAAATGTATTTAAAGATGATAGGGGCTATTTTTTTGAATCGTATAATTACGAAGAGTTCAAAAAAAATGGAGTGGTAGATGTTTTTGTTCAAGATAATCAGTCAAAATCTCAAAAAGATGTATTAAGAGGACTTCATTTTCAAAAACCACCTTATGCTCAATCAAAATTAGTAAGAGTTGTTCAAGGAAGTGTTTTAGATGTTGCTGTTGACCTTAGAAAAGATTCAAAAACTTACGGACAGTATTACTCTGTTGTATTGTCTGCGGAAAACAAAAAAATGTTTTTTATTCCAGCAGGTTTTGCACATGGATTTTTAACACTTGAGGACAATACAGTCTTTTCATATAAATGTAGTAATGTTTATCATTCAGATTCAGAAGATGCTATTCTTTGGAATGATAAAGATATTAATATTGATTGGGGAATCAATCAGCCCATTCTTTCTGAAAAAGATATTCAAGCCAACTCTTTTAATCAATTTAAAAGCCCATTTTAAGTATTTTGTTTTCTTGGAAACACATATTATTTTTTATAGGAGCATTATTGTTTTCAATATTGATAAACAGTATTATGCTAAGGTTTGTAAAAACACTTGGTATTAGAAATGAAAAAGAAACCACTATTAGGTGGAGTCCGCAGGTTAAGCCAGCATTAGGAGGGTTAACTTTTTATATCATATTCTTGCTATCTATAATATTTCATTCGTTTATATTTTCATATTCAGGTGACAGTATAGATTTTAAGTTTACAGGGATTGTAGGAGCAGTATCGCTAGGTTTTTTAATGGGATTAGCAGATGATGCTTATAATACACGACCTGTCTTAAAGTTTTTAACTCAAGTTTTATGCGGTGGAATATTGGTTTATTCAGGGACATATATCGATTTTTTTGATAGTGATATCCTTAATTATTCATTAACTGTATTGTGGGTTGTAGGGCTTATGAACTCTATTAATATGTTAGATAATATGGATGGTATTACAACTATAGTTTCTTTAGTTGTTTGTTTTACTATCCTAATATTAATGTTGCTAGGGAGTGGAACAAGTACATTTGGAGCAACTATAATAATTGGTTTATTGGCAGCGTTATTAGGTTTTCTATATTTTAACTGGAATCCTGCAAAAATGTATATGGGAGATACAGGGAGCCAATATTTAGGAGTGTTATTGGCTGCATTAAGTATAAATTATTTATGGAATCCAATCACAACAGAAGAATTTTCTATTTCAAGACAATTTTTGATTCCATTGTTGACTTTTATTATACCAATAGTTGATACAACTACCGTAACTATTAAAAGGTTAAGGAAAGGTAATTCCCCATTTGTGGGAGGTAAAGATCATACAACCCACCATTTATCTTATTTAGGGTTTTCAGAAAAACAAGTTGCAGCCATAGTTGCTTTAATCTCAATTGTATCTTCAGCTATTGCAGTTTATATCATTACATCAATACAAGTTTGGAGTCATTTATATACAATAATTTTTTCTGCTTATTTTTTAATTGTTTTTGGTATTTTGTTTTATATAGCCAATAAGAATATAAACAAATCTGAAGATGTTGGATGATAAAGAAGAGTTTATTGAAGTAATAGGTTCTAGAGTTCACAATCTCAAAAATATTTCTGTAAAAATACCTAGGAACAAACTTGTTGTAATGACAGGTGTGAGTGGTAGTGGTAAGTCTTCATTGGCTTTCGATACAATTTATGCTGAAGGTCAGCGGAGGTATATGGAAACATTTTCGGCCTATGCTCGAAATTTTTTAGGAACAATGGAAAGGCCAGATGTGGATAAAATTCATGGGTTAAGTCCAGTTATTTCTATTGAACAAAAAACAATTAGTAAAAATCCAAGATCAACAGTTGGAACAATTACTGAAGTTTATGATTTTTTCAGATTGTTATTTGCAAGGGCTGGAGAGGCTTATTCTTATAATACAGGTGAGAAGATGGTGAAGTACACTGTCTCTCAGATTGTAGATTTAATTATAGAAAAATACACGAATAAGAAACTTGTTATTTTAGCTCCAATAGTTAGGGGTAGAAAAGGACATTATCAAGATTTATTTCAGCAAATTTCTAAACAAGGGTTTGTAAAGGTTAGGATTGACGGAGAGTTGAAAAGTATTACTCCCAAAATGAAATTAGATCGTTATAAAACCCACAATATAGAGGTTGTTGTAGATCAGATAAAAGTTAAAAAAGAAGATAAAAAACGTATTTCCGATTCGGTTAACCTAGCTATGAAACATGGGAAAAACTCAATTATGGTTTTTGATGTTGAAGCAGATGAATTCTCATTATTAAGTAAAAACTTAATGTGTCCAACTACCGGAATTTCTTATGATGAGCCTGCACCTAATTTATTTTCATTCAATTCACCTTATGGAGCCTGTAAAAAATGTAATGGGTTAGGGTTGGTTTCAGAAATTGACATTAAAAAAGTTATTCCAAACGAAAAATCAACGATAAAAAAAGGGGGAATTGTTCCTTTGGGTGAGTATAAGAGTAATTGGACCTTTAAACAGGTAGAAGCAATTGGCAAAAACTTTGGCTTCACATTAAATACTCCAATAGAAGAAATTTCTGAGGAAGCCATAGATTATATATTAAATGGATCGACAGAAAAATTGATTGTTAATCAAAAAATAGCTGGAGTTTCTGCTGATACAGAAATCGAATTTGAAGGAATTGTAAATATTATTTCAAGGCAATTTGAGGAGAACAAAACCAAATCTATAGGAAGGTGGGCAAATAATTTTATGAATAAAGTTACTTGTGCAACTTGCGAGGGGAGCAGACTGCAAAAGCAGGCAATGTATTTTAAAATTGACGATAAATCAATAGCAGATATCGCACATCAAGATTTAGATGAACTTTACAAATGGACAACTTTATTAGAAACGAAACTTTCTGAAAAGCAACGTGTAATAGCTAAAGAGATTCTAAAAGAAATTAATACTAGAATTAAATTTTTGTTAGATGTTGGATTAACTTACTTGTCGTTAAACAGAAGTTCTAGAACGTTGTCTGGAGGTGAAGCGCAACGAATACGATTGGCTACTCAAATTGGATCGCAATTAGTTAACGTACTTTATATTTTAGACGAGCCAAGTATTGGTTTGCATCAAAGAGATAATCAAAAATTAATAACATCATTACAGGATTTAAGAGATATAGGTAATTCAATAATTGTTGTTGAACATGATAAAGATATTATGTTGTCGTCAGATTATATTATTGATATTGGTCCAAAAGCTGGAGTTCATGGTGGTGAAATTGTGTCTGAAGGAAAACCTAAAGAATTTCTAAAAAACAATACGGAGACTGCGAACTTTTTGAGTGGTGATTTAGAGATAGCAATCCCAAAAAAGCGTAGAAAAGGAAATGGAAAGTATATTGAGTTAAAGGGGGCAACAGGTAATAACCTTAAAGGAGTTGATTTAAAAATTCCATTAGGGAAATTAACTTGTGTAACCGGAGTTTCTGGGAGTGGAAAATCTACTTTAATTAATGAAACTTTGTATCCAATACTAAACCATTTCGTTTATAAGGCGGTAAAAAAACCGTTGCCATATAAGTCTATAAAAGGATTGGATAATATTGATAAAATTATTGATATTGATCAATCTCCAATAGGAAGGACACCTCGTTCTAATCCTGCAACATATACAGGTGTTTTTACAGATATTAGAACCTTGTTTAGCAATTTGCCTGAAGCAAAAATTCGGGGCTATAAGCCTGGTAGGTTTTCTTTTAATGTAAAAGGTGGAAGGTGTGAAGTTTGTAAAGGAGCAGGTGTAAAAACAATTGAAATGAACTTTTTGCCAGATGTTTATGTGGAGTGTACAGATTGTAATGCTAAACGATACAATAGAGAAACATTAGAGGTAAGATATAAAGGGAAGTCAATAAGCGATGTGTTGAATTTAACGATAGATCAGGCGGTAGATTTCTTTGAAAATATTCCAGAAATTATTCGAAAAATAAAAAGTTTACAAGATGTTGGTTTGGGATATGTCCATTTAGGGCAGCCTTCAACAACATTGTCTGGTGGGGAAGCTCAACGTGTAAAATTGGCAACAGAATTAGCTAAAAAACAAACAGGTAAAACATTTTATATATTAGACGAACCTTCTACTGGTTTACACTTTAATGATATTAAAATTTTCTTAGAAGTAATAGATCGTTTAGTTAACTTAGGTAATACAGTGTTAATTATAGAACATAATATGGATATAATTAAAGTGGCTGATCATATTGTAGATATTGGTCCTGAAGCAGGTTTTGCTGGAGGAGAAATTGTTTGTGAGGGAACCCCAGAGCAAATAATACGTAATAAAGAAAGCCATTCGGCTAAATTTTTATTAGAAGAACTTAAATAGAACGATTATGAGCGATGAGAAAAGGATAAAAAATAAATTCAGAAAGAAAGACTGGAACGAGATTAAATCAAATGATTCGTGGATCATTTTTAAAGTGATGGCAGAATTTGTTGAGGGTTTTGATAAGATGGCTAAAATTGGACCTTGTGTTTCAATTTTTGGTTCTGCTCGTACAAAGAATGATAACCCTTATTACAAAATGGCGGAAGATATTGCTGCGGAATTAGCCGAGAGAGGTTATGGTGTAATTACAGGTGGTGGCCCAGGTATTATGGAGGCAGGTAATAAAGGTGCTTTTGAAGCTGGAGGTAGGTCTGCAGGATTGAATATTGAATTACCATTTGAACAACATAATAACCCATATCTTGATGCAGATAAAACCATAGATTTTGACTATTTCTTTGTACGTAAAGTAATGTTTATGAAATACTCTCAAGGTTTTATTGCTTTGCCAGGAGGTTTTGGAACTTTTGATGAGTTGTTTGAAGCATTGACATTAATTCAAACAGGTAAAATCGGCAAATTTCCTATCGTTTTGGTTGGTACAGATTATTGGGGAGGTTTGGTAGATTGGATAAAGGATGTTGTGTTAGGAAAAGAAAACAATATAAGTGCTAAAGACCTTGATTTGTTTACGTTAGTAGATAGTGTTGATGATGCTGTAAAATGTATTGATGATTTCTACAGCAACTACTTGCTAAAGCCTAATTTCTAGTCCTTATTAACATTTATCAGTTTATAATTGTAAATAGTTCTTTCTCTAAAGAACTCCTTTATATAATAGATTTGTTGTGAACTAGGCATTTAGCCTCGTTTTAAAGTTCGGTATTTCGATCTATAGCACAATAAGTTTAGAAGATGATCAAACAGTTAATAATTTTAGCACAGCTATTAGGCTTGTTTTTTTACCAATTACTTTTTACCGGAGATTTAACCGTTACCCAAAAACTGCAAAACACAGTTGTACAAGGACAGGAGACTATTGTAGAAATTACAATTAATAAGGCCGATTTACCAGGGTTTGCAAAAGTTCAGCAAGATTTTCCTGATGGTTTTACTGCTGAACCAATAGAAACAAAAGGAGCAACATTCTCTTTTAAAGATAATAAGCTTAAATTTATATGGATGTCTTTACCTGAGGAAAAGGTATTTACAATATCATATAAAATTGTTGCAAACGAAACTGTTGAGGGCGATTTTACTTTAGGAGGTAAGTTTTCATTTATCTCAGAAAGCGAAAGAAAGAATGTTGAAATTCCAGTTTCTAAATTTACGGTAGTAAAAGACCTGAAAAAAGAAGAACCAGCTCTTGCAGTTGTAACTCCAGAAGAAGCTGTTGCACCTATTGTTGAAGAGGTTGCCGAAGAAGAAGTTGTTGAAGAAGTGAATGAAGAAATTGTTGCTGTGGTTGAAGAAACTGAAGAGGAAGTAAAAGAAGAAGAGGTAGTTGTTCCTGTTGAAAATACATTAGAAGAAAAAGTTTCATCAAAAATTGTATCACAAGAAGCTGAAAAAGTAACTGAGGTTGTTGAAAAAGAAGAATCTAAAACAGTTGAAGTTAATATTGCTTGTAAGCGAAGTGTTAAATCTTTAGGAGATGGAAAATTTAGAGTAAGTATAGAAATAACTAAACAAGGAATAGAAGGTTTTTGTAAAATCACAGAAAAAATACCTGCTGGTTTTGTAGCAAATGAAGATGATTCTAAAAACGGAGTATTTTCTTTTAAAAGTAATACAATGAAGATTCTATGGATGGGCGCACCAGAGGATGAAATTTATACAGTAAGTTATTTTATACAGGCAGATGAAAACAAGGATAATGGGAGTTTTGATATTATTGGATTTTATTCATATTTAGAAAACGAAGCAACTAGCAAATATATAATTGAAGGGACTAATTTTAATTTGAACCGGGTAGAATTAGTTGCTAAAGAGCCTGTAATAGTTACTCCACCTAAAGAGGAAGTTGTAAAGGAAGAAGTAACACCAAAAGTTGAGGAAGAGGTAGTTGAGGAAGAGGTGATAGCTGAAGTAGTTGAAAAAGAAAAAGTAGAAGAAACTGAAATTGTAGAACCAGCTGCTGCAAAAGATGCAATTACATCTACGCCTAGTCCTGAAGGAAATGTCACATACAAAGTTCAAGTAGGAGCTGGGCATGAAAAAGTTCCATCAACTTATTTTGCTACAATGTTTAAATTACAAGATAAGGTAAGTACAATTAACCATGAAGGTTGGATTAAATATTTAGTTGGATCTTACGGTGAGTATAAGTCCGCAAGGGATAAGAGAAACACTGTTAGAGGGAATGTTAAAACGGCATTTGTAACAGCGTATAATTCTGGAACTCGAATTACGGTTCAGGAAGCCTTGATGATTTCTAATCAAAAGTGGTATAAATAACTTTTGTATCTTAAATTTATTATCTTCGTATCAGTTATAGATTAAAACTTTATGCTAAGACGATTACTACTTGTATTAATTGCAATTTTATTTTCCGTATCAAACATTGTTTACGGGCAAAACGATTCTATTCCTGAGGAAGAGGAAGAGGAGGTTGTGTACGAGAGTCTTTATGGACCTACAGTGGGCTTAGGTATTGGTATGTTTAAGTTTTATGGAGATGTTTTGGATGATAACCATGGTAATCCTTTAGTTAGTAATATTGGTTATGATTTACACGTAAAACAGCAACTGAACTCTTTTTTAACTGCAAAATTTTATGTGCTATTTGGAACATTAAGCGCTAATGAAAGATCGGTAAACAGAAACCTTAATTTCAGGTCGAGCATTACTGTTGGAGGATTTGCGTTGATGTATAATTTTGATCATTTCTTAAAAGAAGACAGAATTATAAGCCCTTTTGTTTCTTTAGGGATTGAATCAGTAGAATTCCATTCTAAAACAGATTTGTATGATGAAAATGGCAATGAATATAATTACTGGTCTGATGGTTCAATTAGAGATATTGCAGAAACAGCACCTAATGCAAATGAGGCATTAGTGATTCAAAGAGATTATTTTTATGAAACCGATTTAAGAGAATTAAATGTTGATGGTTTTGGGAAATATTCAGAAAGAACTTGGGCTGTTCCTGTTGGAGTTGGAGCAAAAATGCACATGACTAAAAATATTGACTTTACTGTCGGAACATCTTTGCACTTTACTTTTTCTGATGTGGTTGATAACATTACAGATCAAAGTGGGGGAGAAAGAATAGGTACGCAAGAAGGAAATGGAGGTAACGATAGATTTTTAATGACTTCTTTTTCTATCAGTTATAATTTCTTAAAACATAAAAAAGTTGAAAAGGTTGAAGGGTTTGAAGAATTACCTGATTATTTAGCTTACGATACAGCTGATGAGGATGGTGATGGTGTTGTTGATTTTATAGATGAATGTCCGTGGACACCAGCGGGAGTTGAGGTGGATGAAAAAGGTTGTCCGTTAGATAGGGATGGTGATTTTGTTCCGAATTACAAAGATGATGAATTAGACTCAAGAGAAAACGCAGCAGTTACACCTATGGGAGTTGAAATGACTGACGAGATGATTTTTGAAGCATATCAGCGTTACTTAGATTCTACAGGAATGTTTGCTGAAACAGAAACAAGAGTAATTGCAGCAGATAAGAGAAAAAAGAGCGCGAAACGTTATAAAGTTCAGTTAGGTTCATTTACCGAAGCTATTGATGCAGAACTAGTAGATAAATTTTTAAGTATTCCGGATGTTGAGATTACTGCGATTGGAGACACTATTACGGTAATTGTTGCTGGTGATTATACCACTTTACCAGAAGCAGTTCAGCGTAAGCGTAAATTATCTGAAGAAGGTTTTGATGCTGCAATTGTTGTTGAGCAAGAAAAAGATGGAACATTCTCTTCGGTTGGTGATGCTGCAAATAATATGGATGTAGGAGCTTACGCAACAGAATCTGTTAATTCGCAAGGGTTAATATTTAGAGTTCAGTTAGGAGCGTTTTCTAAACGATTATCTAAAAAATACGTGAAAGGGTTAAATAATATTATGGAGATTAAGGCTGATGATGGCCTTTGGAAGTACTTGTTTGGAAGGTCTTATACAACTATTGACGGTGCAGCAGGAGCTAAGGTTGATTTAGCGATTGATTATGGAGTGCAAGATGCCTTTATTGTTGCGTATAAAGATGGTAAGCGTATTTCGTTAACTCAAGCCAGAAAAATACAAGCTAAAGGTGCTGAAGCAGCATCGAGCAGTGCAATTAAAAAAATCAATAAAAAAGATATAACCTTTAAAGTGCAAGTAGGAACTTATAAAAACCAATTGCCAACTGATGTGTTGAGTAAGTTAATGCAATTAGAAGCTATTGGGCAAACAGAATTGGATGGTGGCTTAACGCGTTATACAGCAGGTGAGTTTACTAGCTTTAAAGAGGCTGAAGAGTACCAAAAACGAATTGCTGACTCTGGTCTTGGAGGTGCATTTGTAATTGCCTTTAATAAGGAAGAGTTAATTCCTGTAAGCCAAGCAAGAGAGGTGTTAGGTGAATAGGACTGATTATTTTCAATAATATTTCTTAGCTCTACCAAATATATTCAGTTGTAATAATTTGAATACGATAATCTTTAATGAAAAAACAAACAATTATATCATTATTGGTGCTTGCTTTTTGCATGGAGTTTTTAGTTGTCAATTGCCAAGCCCAAACTTATTTTGATAAGGAATTTAAAAATAGTATTAGCACTTTTAATAATGGTTCATTCGTACATCAATTTTCCGATTCGAGTGGTTATTTGACAGTAGGTGTAGTAACTGTTGCTGGAGGAACTGTATATACTCGTTTTCTTCGTTTGAATGAATTGGGGGATACATTGTGGACTAAGCTTTATGGAAATAATGGTGTAGGTCAATATACTAATGTTGGTAATTATATTAGTTTAGGAGATACCAATTTTGTATTTACAGGAGTTTTTTCTGAACAATCATCAGATAGTTCTAGAACAATTTTGTTTAAAATAGACAGTGCAGGTAATGTGTTGTGGGATTATCGTTTTGGGGATCAAGGATTAAAAACAAATCCAAATGATATTAAAATAACACCTGATGGGGGGTACATTATTGCTGGCTGGACTACAGGTTGGGGTACAACCAATGCTGCAAGTTCATTTTTGCTAAAATTGGATAGTGATGGTATAGAAGAGTGGCATCAAATATATGGCGGTGGAGATGTAAGGTCAGCTTCTTCAGTAGAAGTTACAGCTGATAGTGGTTTTGTAATGTCAGGAGAAATACGACCGACAATAGGGACAAATACTGATTTTAATGTTATTAAAACAGATGATATGGGTAATGTTTTATGGAACAAGACTTATGGAACCCCTGAAAGAGATACTTACGGATATATAACTCGTTACGGTTTAACAGATGATTATATTGTAGCTGCATCAATAGACATTGTTTCAGGAACTCAAACTGATTTTCAGGGTTATATAGCTAGAATAAGAGGGATAGATGGAAGTGTTGTTTGGGCGGATACAATGGGAGTTGTTCAAAATGGCATAAATGAATCGTTTTGTAGTAATGTAATTATTTTGCCTGATGGAGATATTGTAGGTGTTGGCTGTACATCTAATAATGGAGTAGATGCTTGGGTGGTAAAGTATGATGGCAATGGTAATTTGTTATGGAAGAGAGATTTTGATAAGTATGGGGGGAATAGCCATAATTACTTTTGGGATATACACCAAACTTATGATAAGGGTTTTGTTATATGTGGAGATTTAGCGAATACATCAATACCTGAACAAAACTTATGGGTATTAAAATTAGATAGTAATGGTTGCGAAATACCAAATTGTACAGTAGGTGTAACAGAAAGTATAGTTACTGAAGCTGGCTTGTTAGTTTATCCTAATCCTAGTAGTGGTATCATCAATTTTAAGTTCTCAGAAATAGTTAGTAGTAGCAATACTCAATTGGCAATATTCGATATTACAGGAAAAGTAATGCTGAATAATTCTTTCAATACCAATAGCAAACAATTAGATGTGTCTTCTTACCCTAAGGGCATCTATTTCTATCAACTCACAAATGGAGAGGAGCATTACAAAGGAAAGGTAGTTGTTTGGTAAGGTTATACCGCAGTTAACTGCAACGTGCTCAAATTCTTATAAATACCGTTTTCTAGTTGTATTAACTCTGAGTGGGTTCCAGTTTCTTTAATTCTACCTTTATCTAAAACAATAATGTTGTCAGCATTTTTAATGGTTGACAAGCGGTGAGCAATAACCAAAGAAGTTCTTCCTTTCATTAAACGATCTAAAGCTTCTTGCACCAATCTTTCACTTTCAGAATCTAAAGCACTTGTAGCTTCATCTAACACTAAAATTGAAGGGTTCTTTAAAATTGCTCTTGCAATAGCAATACGTTGTTTTTGTCCACCCGATAATTGCACACCTCTATCTCCAACAAGTGTTTCAAATTTTTCTGGAAAGCTTTCAATAAATTCTAAAGCATTGGCTTGTTTCGCTGCTTCAAAAATTTCTTCTTCAGTAGCTCCAGGTTTTCCGTATTCTATATTTTCTTTAATGCTTCCGCCAAACAACATTACTTCTTGTGGTACCATTGCCATTTGGTTTCTTATTTCAGAAATATGATAAGCACTAGTTTCTTTATTGTCAATGGTAATGTTACCACTTTCTTTTTCGTAAAAACGATATAAAAGCGCTGCAATAGTTGTTTTTCCAGAGCCTGAAGGTCCTACAAAAGCAATTTGTTTTCCTTGTTCTATTTTAAAAGAAATACCTTTTAAAACCTGAATGTCTCTACGAGAAGGATATGAAAAAGAAACGTTATTAAATTCAATGTTTCCGTTTATGTTAATGTTTTCAGTAACCGATAAAGAAATGTCTTCGGTATTTTCTTCTAAAATATCCATTAAGTGTTCTGTTGCTCCAATCGATTTTTGAAGTTTAGCAAATAGTTCTGCAGAACCTCCAAAAGAAACACCTAGTAATGCAGAATAAATAGCAAACTGAAGTAAGCCTCCAATTGTTATTTCTCCAACTTGTACCATGTGTAAGCCATACCATATAATTGAAACAATAGCAGCTCCTGCAGCAAACATAATTGTACCTATAAAAGCACCTCTCCATTTGGCATTTTTAATAGAAGTATTTACTGAGCTGTCAATACTCTTTTTGTATCGTGCAATTTCAAAAAACTCATTGGCATAAGCTTTAACACTTGCAATTCCGTGTAAGGTTTCATCAACCACACCGTTAGATTCAGCAATATCATCTTGCGCATCTTTAGATAGTTTTTTAATAAATTTCCCAAAAAATATTCCGATTAATGCAACTACCGGAATTACAGAAATCATAAAAACGGTTAGTCTAGGCGAAATAAATAACAAGAAAAATAATGCTACAGGAATAGTAATGACCTGACGAATAATCTCTGCAATAGTAGTAGAAAATGTTTCTTCTAATAATGCAATGTCAGTTGTAATTCTACTGCTTAATTCTCCAACTCTTTTGGTAGAGAAAAAGCTCATTGGAGAAGAAATTAAATGTTGGTAGGTTTTTGTTCTTAATAATGCTAAAGATTTCTGAGTAACTATCCCAAAAAGGTAAATTCTAAAGAAAGACATGATGGCTATTACTAAGAAAATACTAATGAGTATAATAGTAGTTTCATTTACAGTTGTTCCATCTGCTGAGTTTGCTGAGTCAATTAAATCTCCCAATACTTTTGGAAAAGCCATCATTACAACACTCGAAATAATTAAAACCAACATTCCGAAAATAAATGTGATTTTAAAAGGTTTTACAAACCTAAAAACACGCATTGCTTTTTTCATAGATTCCTTAGAAATCTTTTCTCTCTTTTTTCTAGCCACAATCAGTTCTTTTTATTTTTGTCTTGGAAATCTAAAGACTTCATACCTAATTTATTTAGGATTTTTTTTGCGGTAATTTTTAAAGGTTCTTTTATTCCAGTACCAATTTTTTTGGCAACTGAGTCATCTGGTCTTGATACAAAACGAGAATCACTGTAATTAAATCCTTCACCAATTTCAGTAAAATAATAAGTATAAAAGGATTTCCTTGTTTCTCCTTCAGGCACAGTTATTTTGCCATAACCGTGTGGAGAATTTTCGTCTGTAAGAAAAATTACAGCCCTATTAAAATCACAAGGAACTTTAGCTTCGCATTGTGTCATTTTTTTATCCCAAAGTTCAAGGTCGCCACCATATTCGGGCTTCCATTCTTTATTTAAATAAATTAACAAGTTAATTCTTCTCCAAAGGTTTTCTGCTGGGTTGTAATTTACATCAATATGCACATCAACATAACTTCCATCTTGCCCTTGGTGAACTCCTGAACCTAATGCATCGTCTGTTGTTCTTAATCCTTTAATTCCAGTAATGGTTTCCATAAACTGGTACATTTCTTTAGATCCAACAACTTTTTTTAAGTCTGAAAAACTTGGGTGAAAACGATCAAAATGATAGTCTTCAGATTTGTTTTCGTTTAAACTTTTACGCTTAACATTTAAGGTGTCAATCTTTGGGAAATTCTCATAAAGAGTAGTTGCTAATTCTTCGGTTAAGAAGTTTGGTAGCTCTAAATAATTGCATGGTTTAGCAGCGTTAAAATCAGCTTTTAATTGTTCAATTTTTGCAGCGTCTAAATATATAGGATTGATAATGTCTTTCATGTGTGCGTATTAAGTGCCAACAAAGATAATTAAAATAAGCTGATTATGATTTTCATTGCCAGGTTGTCTTTACGAATTAACAATTATTAGGAAGTGTTTAGTCGAGAAAGTACACAAATAATATGCAGATATAGTCTGTCTAAAAGAAGTTGACAAATCCGAAATGGATTTTAGCTGATCCAAATTTAATTGGATTATCAAATTGTTTTCCAATGGCATAACTAATAGAAAAAATACCAGCTTTTGTTTCGAAGCTCATTCCTGTTCCAAAGCCAAAAGGTCTGTCGGCTATAAAATTATCTGCAGTGTTACTTTCATAATAGGCACCATCAAAAAATAAATATAAGTAAGAGTTTTGCTCTAAAATGTAGCGATATTCTATTGTTTGGATAGTGTATAGGTTTGCAAAAATAGATTCTTCATCAAAACCTCTTAAAGTGTGTAACCCTCCAATTCTCAATAATTCATTTTCAAAAAGGTTTTCATTAAACGTGTAGCTGTTTTTTGAAGCCAATTTAATTACATTTCTTTTACTTAAAGGGATATAATAATTAGCATCAATTTCAGCATTATATAGTGTACTTTTAAGTTCTATTCCTTCATACAGTTTTTCGTCTATTTGTGGGTTTTGCTGAATGGATTTATTTCCCAAAGAACCACTAATTGTTATTTGATGACCTTTTCTTGGATTTAATAAATAATCTAAATTTTCATTATGAATTTCCATACCGTAAAGCTGAGCAGAAACATCAGCATAAGAAGGTAAGGTTGTTAGCGCAGAAAAACCAGCTTGAGAAAGTAGATTAGAAGATTTGTTATGAAAAAATAATTTAAAATAGTTACTTCCTTTTAAGATGTATCGGAGCCCAATTTTATGACTAACATCAATAAAAGTAGTGTCTTTTTTATATAGCTTAAAATTATAATCTAAGCCTAAAGGTGTGTTTGCTAAAAAAGGGTATAGCACATTAAACTTAAGGTCTTGTGTGTTTTCCTGGATCGCTCGCCAGTTAAATTCAATTTTTTCACCATTATGAAAAGAGTTAATGAGGTTTAATTTTAAGTCCCCAGTTAATCTCAGTTTTCCAGTTTGATCATCAGGCAATACCCCTAAAATCCCATCAAACCTACTAGCTTGTTTCTTTTTTAAATAAAGTAAGACTTTCGATTCTTTTTCTGTAAATGTAATTTTCCATTGTTTTTCTTCAGTTACAAAAGGCAATTCTTTAATTCTAGAACTTATTTTACGAATAGATTCTTCATTATAAATGTCCCCATCTTTTATTCTGATATAGTTCTTAATGTATTGACTAGAAATTCTAGCATTTCCTTTAATTAATACACTATCAATTTTATAAAGCTTGTTTTTATCTAAAAGTAATTGAGCTGATAATTTATTACTGTTAATATTTATACTGTCTAATTTAATAGAAGCAAAAGGATAGCCGTGATTTTCATAATGGTG